>NZ_JBHYIK010000120.1:0-18279 GCF_042739735.1 Amycolatopsis sp. NPDC059027
CTCGTGAGATCTCCGCCCAATCACGTGAGGTCGCCGTCCAATCACGCGAGTTCGCCGTTCGGAATGCTT
The DNA here is from genome assembly GCF_042739735.1 of Amycolatopsis sp. NPDC059027. Classification (NCBI taxonomy): domain Bacteria; kingdom Bacillati; phylum Actinomycetota; class Actinomycetes; order Pseudonocardiales; family Pseudonocardiaceae; genus Amycolatopsis; species Amycolatopsis sp. NPDC059027. Next base: position 70 of record NZ_JBHYIK010000120.1, read on the forward strand.
GGCCGGGGCCGGACGGGACGGCTAAGCTCGGGGTGCCATGGGTTCTGCCGGGCGCGGTGCGCCGTGTCCGGGAGAGGCGACAGGGAACCCGGTGGGAATCCGGGACTGCCCCGCAGCGGTATGTGGGAACGAAAGCCGTCACCGTGCGAGACACGGTAAAGCACTGGACACCAGTTCGAGGCACGCTTCAACGCCGAGAACGCATCAGCACAGTCCGGGAAGCGACGGCCGGTAGGCGCGAGCAGCACGCCCACGAGTCCGAAGACCTGCCCGTGGTACGTGCGCCGACGGCGCGCGTGAGTCCGGGCCTCGCGGGATGGGCACGACCGAAACACGGTCACTCCTGCGCGCGCACGGGCTCCTTCGACGAGCTCGCGAGGAGAGAGCTGTGCCTGAAGACCGCGTCACCGAAAACCGGAAGAACCCCGTCGGGACGACCGTGCTGGGCTACCCGCGCATCGGCGCGGACCGGGAACTCAAACGCGCCGTCGAGCGCTACTGGGCCGGGAAGGTCGACGAAACCACCCTCCGGGAGACCGGCCGGGAGCTGCGCGCGGAGACGTGGCGGGAGCTGGCCGCCGCCGGACTGGACTCGATCCCGTCCAACACGTTCTCCCACTACGACCAGATGCTCGACACCGCCGAGCTGTTCGGCGCGCTGCCCGCCCGGTTCACCGGCCTGGCCCTTTCCCCGCTCGACACCTACTTCGCCGCCGCGCGAGGCGTTCAGGACGCGCCCGCGCTGGAGATGACGAAGTGGTTCGACACCAACTACCACTACCTCGTCCCGGAACTGGGACCGGACACGACGTTCGCCCTCACCGGCACGAAACCGCTCGACGAGTACCGCGAGGCGAAGGCCGCCGGGTTCGAGACGCGGCCGGTGCTCATCGGACCGGTGACGTTCCTGTTGCTCTCGAAGCCCGCCGACGACGCACCCGAGGGCTTCCGGCCGCTGGAGCTGCTGGACGAGCTGCTCCTGCGCTACGCCGAACTGCTGGAGCGGCTGCACGACGCCGGGGCGGAGTGGGTCCAGCTCGACGAACCCGCGTTCGCCGGGGATCGCGGTGAGAAGGAGCTGAACGCCCTCACCCGCGCCTACCACGTCCTGGCGAAGGCGACGGCGCGGCCGAAGCTGCTGGTCGCCGGGTACTTCGGTGGTCTCGGCCGGGGCTTGGGCGTGCTGGCCCGCTCCCCGATCGACGCGATCGCCGTCGACCTGGTCACCGATCCGTCCACTGTGGACGAGGTGGCCGCGCAAGGAGCCCTGCGGGACAAGGAGGTCCTGGCCGGGGTGGTCGACGGCCGGAACGTGTGGCGCACTGACCCCGACCGCGCGCTCGGCCGCGCGGCGACCCTGCTCGGCACCGCGGCACGCGTGAGCGTCTCGACGTCGTGCTCGCTGTTGCACGTGCCCTACGACGTCGAGCGGGAAACCACGCTCGACGCCCGGCTCCGGGGCTGGCTGGCGTTCGCGCGGCAGAAGGTCGACGAGGTCGTCCTGCTCGGCAGGGCACTGCGGGAAAACACCGCGGACCTCACCGCGGCCCGCGCGGCGGTGAAAGACCGTGCCACCGCGACGGAACTGGTCGATTCCCGCGTCCGGGCGCGGCTGGCGTCGCTACGTCCCGAGCACCTTCTCCGCGCGCCTTACCCGCGGCGGGCGGAGGCACAGCAAGCCGCGCTGGGCCTGCCCGCGCTGCCGAGCACGACGATCGGCTCGTTCCCGCAGACCACGGACGTCCGCAAGGCGCGCGCGGCGCATCGGGCGGGCACGCTCGACGACGCGGGCTACACCGCGGCGATGCGCGCGGAGGTCGAACGCGTCGTGCGGTTGCAGGAGGAACTCGGGCTCGACGTCCTCGTGCACGGCGAGCCCGAGCGCAACGACATGGTGCAGTACTTCGCCGAGCAGCTGGCCGGGTTCGCCGCCACCGAGCACGGCTGGGTCCAGTCGTACGGCTCCCGCTGCGTCCGGCCGCCGATCCTGTACGGCGACGTCTCACGGCCGTCGCCGATGACGGTCGGCTGGGCGACGTACGCGCAGCGGCTCACCGAACGTCCGGTCAAGGGCATGCTCACCGGGCCGGTCACGATCCTGGCCTGGTCGTTCGTCCGCGACGACCAGCCCCTATCCGACACCGCGGCGCAGGTGGCGCTGGCGATCCGCGACGAGGTCCACGACCTCGAATCCGCCGGGATCCGGATCGTCCAGGTCGACGAGCCCGCGCTGCGCGAGCTGCTGCCGCTGCGCGCGGCCGGGCACGAGGCGTATTTCGCTTGGGCGGTAAGGGCTTTCCGGCTCGCGACGGCCGGGATCGCCGACACGACCCAGATCCACACGCACATGTGCTACTCGGAGTTCGGCGAGGTGCTGCCCGCGATCGACGCGCTCGACGCCGACGTCACCAGCATCGAGGCGGCCAGGTCGAAGATGGAGGTGCTCACCGATCTCGGCGCGGCCGGGTTCGGCCGGGGGGTCGGGCCGGGCGTGTACGACATCCACTCGCCGCGCGTCCCCGACGTCGACGAGGTGAGCGGGCTGCTGCGGACGGCCGTGGGCGCGGTGGCGCCCGAACGCGTCTGGGTCAATCCCGACTGCGGCCTGAAGACCCGCGGGTACGCCGAAGTCGAGCCCGCGCTGCGGAACCTGGTCGCGGCGGCCCGCCAGGTCCGCGCCGAACTCGCCTGATCCCGGGGCCCAAGCGCCCCAATGTGGCGTTCGCTGCGTCCAACGCACCCAATGCCACATTGGGGCGCACTTTCAGGCGAAGTTGACCGCAGGTGTTGTCAATCGGCCAACAATGCAGGACGGTGGTGGGCAAGGTCTCAGCGAGGAGATGGTGACGATGGTGAGCACGGTCGGGAAGGTCACCGAAGCGTTGCGCGAGCGCGTACCGCCGCTGTCCTCGATTCCCTTGCCCCGCACCGTGGACGACCGCTGGCTCGACGCGCGCTGGCCGGTCCGCGAGCTGGCGCCGCCACCGGCGGGCAGCGGGCTGAAACCGGTGCTCGGCGACGACGGCCCGCCGCTGGTCGGGCACGTCCCGGAGATGATGCGGTTCGGCATCGAGTTCGGCCTGCGCCGCTACGAGATGTACGGGCCGGTGTCGTTCATGGGCGGCTTCGGCCGCCGCATCGTCGCGCTGTCCGGGCCCGAGGCCACCCAGATCGCCCTGGTGAACAAGGACAAGGCGTTCTCGCAGGAGGGCTGGCGGTTCTTCATCGAGAACTTCTTCGAGCGCGGCCTGATGCTGCTGGACTTCGGCGAGCACCACCTGCACCGCCGGATCATGCAGCAGGCCTTCACCCGTCCCCGGCTGAGCGGCTACGTCGACCAGATGGGCCCGACGCTGCGTGAAGGCGTCGCGTCCTGGTCCGGCCGCTCCCGTCCCCGGCTGTACTGGGCGCTCAAGCAATTGACGCTCGACGTCGCGACGCGGGTGTTCATGGACATGCGCGGCCCGGACGACGCCGCGCGGATCAACCGGGCGTTCATCGCCGCCGTACGCGCGGGGAGCGCGATCGTGCGCTACCCCGTGCCGGGCGGCCGCTGGGCGGCGGGGCTGCACGGCCGCAAGGTGCTGGAGCGGTACTTCGCCGAAAACCTCCCCGCCAAGCGGAAAGGCGACGGCGACGACCTCTTCTCCGCGCTGTGCCACGCCACCACCGAGGACGGCGACCGGTTCACCGACACCGACATCGTCAACCACATGATCTTCCTGATGATGGCCGCGCACGACACGTCGACGATCACCAGCAGCGCGATGGTGTACTTCCTGGCCAAGTTCCCCGAATGGCAGGAACGCGCCCGCGCGGAGTCCCTGGCGCTCGGCGACGCGGTGCCCGGCATCGAAGCGCTGGAGGGACTGGAAACCCTGGACCTGGTGATGAAGGAGGCGCTGCGGCTGGTGGCGCCGGTGCCGTCGATGGCACGCAAGACGGTCAAGGACACCGAGGTGCTCGGCCACTACCTCCCGGCGGGCTCGCTGATCGGGGTTTCCCCGACCGTCAACCACTTCTCCCCCGGCTGCTGGACCGACCCGATGCGGTTCGATCCGGAGCGCTTCGCCGAGCCACGCCGCGAGGACCGCTCGCACCGGTTCGCCTGGATGCCGTTCGGCGGCGGGGCGCACAAGTGCATCGGGCTGCACTTCGGGAGCCTGGAAGTCAAGGCGCTGCTGCACGAGATGCTGCGGGCCTACCGCTGGTCGGTGCCCGGCGGCTACACCGCGCGCTGGGACTACACCGCCCTGCCGGTACCGGCCGACGGACTGCCCGTTCAGCTGGACCCGAGGTAGGGGCGACACCGTCAGACACACATGGTGACGGCTGGTCACCAGTTGTGTAGTACCGTTCACTCGTTCAGCCGGTAGACACCCCGTTTCGCGCGTGATGCCGTGGCATCAATCGCGGCCAACTCGTACCCGGTGTGGGTTCGTTATTCCCCACACCTCGCCTGAGCTGGCCTTAGTTCGTGTAAGAAGAGGTGGAGCGTGCCTGATCCTGGTGGCTCACCAGGCTTGGTGAGCGTCGCGCGCCGATGGGCCGCGACGCTGGCCGACACCAAAGGAGTAACGCTTCCCCCGGACGAGCTCGAACAGCTGCTGCACCGCTTCGCCTTCGACGCCGCGCCGCATCTCGACACCGCCCACGAGGGCGCGCTGCGGCGGTTCACCGCGCTCTACGCGGCCGCGCCGGTCGGGATCGCGCTCGCCGGTCCCGACGGCGTCGTCGTCGAGGCCAACGCCGCGCTCGGCAGGCTGCTCGGCACGAACCCGGATCTGCTGCGCGGCAGGCACCTCGGCGATCTCGGCGCGGACGAGCACGACACCACCCGGCTGCGGGCGGGCCTGGCGCAGCTGGGCGCCACCACCGAGCAGTACACCGAGCGGCTGCGGCTCGACCACGCGAAGGACGGTCCACTCTGGACCGACGTCACGCTCGTCCGGCTGCCGGGAGACCGGGCCGGAACGGTCTATCCGGTGCTGATGGCGCTGGACGCCCACGAGAACCAGCTGCTGCAGGAACGTCTGCTGCACCAGAACGTCCACGACGCGCTGACCGGCCTCCCGAACGTAGCCGCCTTCACCACCAAGCTGGAGTCCGTCGTCGGGACCGGCACCGGCGAGCAGGTCGCACTGGTCTACCTCGACATCGACGGCTTCAAGGTGATCAACGACGGGCTCGGCGCCGGCGTCGGCGACAAGGTGCTGCGCGGCATCGCGAACAAGCTCTCGGCGACCTTCACCGGCCACTACGACGGACACGTCTCCCGGCTCGCCGGTGACGGGTTCGCGGTCCTCCTCCACGGCGAGCTGACGCCGAACGCGGTCGTCCAGCTCGTCGAGCAGGCGATGGACGATCTTCGCGAGCCGATCTACCTCGACGGGCACGGCATCGGCGCCAGCGCGAGTGCCGGGATCGTCGTCCGGCCCACCGCGGGCTGTGAGCCCTCCGATCTGGCCAGGGCCGCGGAGATCGCGCTGCACCGCGCGAAAGAGGCGGGCAAGGCGCAGTGGATGCTGTTCGACCCCGAGCTCGACGCGCGCGACCGCGGCCGCTACCAGCTGGGCGCGGTGCTCGCCGGTGCGCTGGAGAACGGCGAGTTCTCGCTGATCTACCAGCCGACCGTCAAGCTCGCCAGGCCCGACGAGATCGCCGCCGTCAACGCCGGGCTGCGCTGGAACCATCCGGAGAAGGGCGAGCTGGACTCCGACGAGTTCTACCCGCTCGCCCAGACCACCGGGATGACCATCCCGCTCGGCAAATGGCTGCTGGCCGAGTCCCTCGCCGCGACGGCACGCTGGCGCGAGCGCTTCGGTGACGCCGCGCCGGACGTCTGCGTCCGGCTCCCGAACCGGCTCGCCATCGAGCCCGATCTGGTGTTGCTGGTGAAGGAACAGCTCGACCGGCACGGCCTGCCCGCCAGGGCGCTGCGGCTGTGCGCCGACCCGGAGTCGGTGCTCGACCCGCACGGTGAGGTGCTCGACTCCTTCGCGGTGCTGGCCGACCTCGGCGCGCAGATCGTGCTCACCGTGTCCGGCTCGGCCGATCTGGAGCTCATCCCGCACCACCGGCTGCCGGTCAACCACGTCATCCTCAGCGGTCCGGTGATCGACGTGCTCGCCGACGATCCTGCCGAGACCGACGTCCGGCATCTGCAGCGGCTGGTCACCAGGGCGAAGGAGCTCAAGCTGCGGATCGGCGCGGAAGGAGTGCGCACCGACGGGCACGCCGCGCGGCTGCGGGACATCGGCGTGCTCGCCGCACGCGGCCCGTTCGTCACCGATTCGGCGACCGGGGACGAGGTCGACGAGCTGATCGCGCGGCACGCGGGCTGAAAACGGGGTTCCGCCGCGCCAATCCGGGTGCCCGGCCGCTTCGAATGCCGGACGAGGATCATGCTCAGCGCGAAAGGACCGCCATGAACCCCGGAGACGTCGCCCCCGACTTCGTACTGCCCGACGACCGCGGCACGCCGCGGACGCTCTCGGACTTCCTCGCGAGCGGGCCGGTCGCGCTGTTCTTCTACCCCGCCGCCATGACCGGCGGCTGCACCGCCGAGACCTGCCACTTCCGCGACCTCGCCGCCGGCTTCGGGGCGATCGGCGCGCACCGCGTCGGGATCAGCCCCGACTCGGTGACGAAGCTGCGGGCCTTCTCCGCGGCCAACGCCTTCGACTACCCCTTGCTGTCCGATGTGGACGGTAAGGTGGCGCGGCTGTTCGGTGTCTGGCGGGCGCTGCTGCCGTCGCGAGCCAAGCGGCACACGTTCGTGATCGACGATGACCACCGGATCGTCGAGGTGATCCGGAACGAGCACGACTTCAGCGTGCACGGCGACCGCTCGCTGGCGGTGCTGCGGCAGCGCACCGCCGTCGCCTGACGGGGTCAGGAATCCTTGCGCCACACCACGTTCGTGCCGCTGCAGGCGGGCGGCAGCGGGGGCGCCGCGACCTCGGTGCGCACCCGGCGGTAGCCCAGCCGGGCCGGGACGCCCGCGCTGCGCGTGTTCCGCTCGTCGTGCTTGATCTCGACGTACGGCGTGCCGGTCCGGAACGCTTCGGCGGTCAGCAGCGCGGCGGCGCGGGTCATGACGCCCCTGCCGGTGTACGGCTCGCCGAGCCAGTAGCCGATCTCCATCCCGCGTTCCCGCGCCATCAGCCCGCAGCCGCCGACGAGCGTCCCCGCCAGCGTGACCGCGTACTCGTACGCCTCACCACGCTCCCACCGCTCGGCGGTGGTCTTCAGGAATTCGGCCGCTTCGCGTTCGCCGTAGCCGTTCATCGCCCACGGCAGCCACACGCCGATGTACCCGGCCGACTCCCCCGCGGTCGCGGCCAGCTCGCCGAGCCGGGACGGCCGCCAGCGAGTCAGCACGAGGTCTTCGTCGGTCAGGGTTTCGGCCGGGATCTCCATGTCCTCCATGGTCGCCGGAAACCCCGGCCGCCGCCGCCGATTTTCCGGCGGGCTACTTCATGATCACGTCGGCCGGGATCTCGGTGTCACCACGCAGCGCATCGAACAGCTTCTGGGACTTGTTCTTGTCCCAGTGCTCCGCCGAGGCGCTCGTGACCGGCACGGTCGTGGTGACCACGCCGTCCGAGGAGATCCCGCGCATCGCCAGCGCGAGGCCGACGAGGTTGTGCACGTGATCGCCGGAGTCCATGGTCAGCGCGTCCGGCGCCGAGGACAGCAGCGGGAAGAAGTGGAACGGGTTCAGCAGCGTGCCGGCGCTCGCCATCTGGCTGACCATGGCGCCGATGAACTTCCGCTGGTTCGCCACCCGGTCCAGGTCCGACCGCGGGGTCGCCTCGGCGTAGCGCGTCCGGACGAACCCGAGCGCCGAACGCCCGTCCAGCGTCTGGCAGCCGGCCTTGATGTCGATGTGGGTCATGGGGTCGTTCATGTCCTTGTCGACACACATGTCCACGCCGCCGATCCCGTCGACGATGTTCGCGAACCCGCCGAAGCCGATCTCGGCGTAGTGGTCGATCCTCAGCCCTGTCGCGCCCTCGACCGTCTTCGTCAGCAGCGCGGGTCCGCCGAGCGAGAACGCCGCGTTGATCTTGGTCGTGCCGTGGCCGGGCACCTTGACCTGCGAGTCGCGCGGCAGGCTCAGCAGCGTCGGCTTGGTGCTGTTGTCCGGGATGTGCGCGACCATGATCGTGTCGGTGCGGGTCCCGCCCGCGTCGGAGGTGTCACCGGTGGCCAGCCGCGCTTCGTCCTCCTTGGACAGTCCTTCGCGGCTGTCCGAGCCGACGATCAGCCAGTTGGTGCCGGACGCCGCGGCCGGGCGGCCGTCGTAGTTCGCGATCGCGTCGACGCGCTTGATCGAGAACTCCAGGTAGACCCAGACACCCGCCAGGAACACCACGAAGACCAGGAGCAGCGTCAGCAGGATGCGACCGGGACGCCACCTGCGACGGCGCCGGGGACGTGGCGCAGGCGCGCCCTCGGGCCCCCGCGGCGGCGCCTGGCGCGGGGGTGGCGGGGGTGGTTGCTCACCCCGCGACCCCATCGGCCGGGTCCGCTCGTCGTACGGGCTGCGGCCGCGGCCGGGCAGGGGCATCATCTGGGCAGGCTGGTGCTGCCGAGGGCGTCCAGAAGGCTGCGCTGGCCTCGGCGGCACCCACCGCCCGCCGCCGTCGCCTCCGTACGTCATCTCACATCACCCGTCCCCGATACCGGCGAATCCGTCAAAGTCCCGTCAACCGCTCCTCATGACAAGACGTGCGACACGGTATCGGGTTGTCTCCTCGCCCGCCGCGCAACCGATTACCGGCTGCCCTCGGCGTACCCGAACTGGTGCACCTTGATGTACCCGGACCGGAATCCCGCCTCGGAGTAGGCCAGGTAGAACTCCCACATCCGCCGGAAGACGTCGTCGAAGCCGAAGCTCGCCACCTCGCTCCAGCGGCCGAGGAACCGCTCACGCCACAGCCGCAGCGTGCGCGCGTAGTCCTGGCCGAACTCGCGCATCCCCTGCAGCTTCAGCCGGGTGTTCTCCCGCATCCCGCGCTCGATCGCCTCGACCGACGGGATGATGCCGCCGGGAAAGATGTACTTGTGGACCCAGGTGTAGGCCTTGGACGCCGCGACCATCCGGTCGTGGTCCATGGTGATGGCCTGCAGCCCGAACCGCCCGCCCGGCCGCAGCCGCTGCCCGATCGTGGCGAAGAACGTCGGCCAGTACGAGGCGCCGACGGCCTCGATCATCTCGACGCTGACGACGGCGTCGTACTCGCCGGTGGACTCGCGGTAGTCGGTCAGCTTGACGTCGACGCGGTCGGCGAAGCCCGCCTCCGCGATCCGGGCGGTGGCCAGCGCGCGCTGCTCCTCGGAGATCGTGAGCGACGTGACGTGCGCGCCGCGCGCGGCCGCGCGGATCGCCAGCTCGCCCCAGCCGGTGCCGATCTCCAGCACCGCGCTGCCCTCGCGGACCCCGGCGTAGTCCAGCACGCTGTCGATCTTGCGGTGCTGCGCCTGGGTGAGGGTGTCGCCGGGCCCGAACAGCGCCGAGGAGTACATCATCGACTCGTCGAGGAACGTGCCGAACAGGTCGTTGGACAGGTCGTAGTGCCGGTGGATGTTGGACCGCGCGCCCTCGAGGGTGTTCTCCTCGGTCTCCGGCTGGGTGCGCTCGGCGATCCGGCGGAACTTCTGCAGCACCGGCGGCACCAGGGTGGCCATCCGCTCGGCGAACGGCGTCAGGACGTCGGCGAGGTCGTCGGCGGTCCAGTCGCCCGCCATGTAGGCCTCGCCGAAACCGATCTTCGCGTCGACGCCGAGGCGGTGGAAGAACGCCGCCGGGCGGTGGATCCGCATCTCCGGCGCGTCCGGGCCGCCGGCGCCCAGCACGGTGCCGTCCGGGAAACTGACCCGGACGGCCAGCGGGCGCACCGCGCGGCGGAACAGGGTCTCGGCGACGCGGGCCCGCACCGCGGATCTGGGCGGGGTCGACAGCCCCGGCCAGCGGGACTCCTCGGATTCGCCCAACGGGGTCGGTATCCGGTCAACGCTCGAAGTGGTCAAGACACTCCCTCCGGCCGGCCTGCGCCGGTGACTCGATGGTAATTCGGGCGGACCCATGCCGCGCCTGCGAGATGCGTGGTCACACCGGAACCCGCAGCCGGTCGGGCGCGGGCCGGGACCACGCGTGCCGCAAAGTCTCGTCCTTCTCCACGTCCGTGATCACTTCCAGTGTGAAAGCACACATCAGGCGGGTCCAGACCGGCGCGCGCCGGACCATGGCGTGTCCCTCGTTCGTGACCTCGAACCGGACAAGCCGGGCGGCGACGGTCCCGGCGCGCTCGGCGTAGGCATGGGACTCGCCCGGATCGGTCATCCGGTCGCGGGTGCCGTGCGCGATGAGGACGTCCCGGCCGGCGAGCGCGTCCACCGGCTCACCGAGCGGCGTCCACGGCGCGAGCGCGCACACGCCGCGCACCGCCGGGTCGTCGGCCACGCGCAGCGCGACCCGCCCGCCCATCGAATGCCCGACGAGGACCACCGGGACGCCGGGATGTTCCTCACGGACGCGAGCGAGGGCCCAGCGCGCGTCCGGGATCGGGTGCTCGGCCGCGCCGTTCCAGCCGTAGCGGCTGTTGCGCAGCAGGCGGACCTCGACGCCGTGGTCGCGTCCGGCGCGGTGCAGCGCCCTGGCCAGCGGGACCATCCGCAGGTAGGCCAGCCGCCACGGGGGCACGCCGCCGAAGCCGTGCTCGGCCCCGCCGTGCAGCACCAGCACGACGGCCCTGGTCCGTCCGCGTGCACGCCACACGGACTGCCTCGGCTCGGCTTCGCTCACGCTCGTCTCCCAGTCTCCGGGACGTCCCGGTCGCCGAACGGGTCAACCTCGTTACTGGTCCACGCTATTCCACCCCGGGCGGGCGGTGGCGCGATAGATTCTGCGGTCGGTACGTCGACGTCAACGTTGTCTTGCGGGTGTCCCGTAGAAGACTGAAGGGCGGTGTGGTGAACACCACGCGGAACTGGACCGGTGTGGCCGACAAGCTGGCGGCCGTGGAGGCGGCCAACGCCGAGGAACTGGGCAAGGTCGCGGAGCTGGTGCTGGGGGTGATCCGGGCGGACGCGCTGGTGTTCACCGCGGGCGCCGGGCACTCGCTGGCCGCGGTCGCCGAGACGTTCTACCGCGCGGGCGGGCTCGCCTGCGTGTACCCGCTGTATCACCCCGAACTGCTGCCGCTGCACGGTGCGCAGCACAGCACCAGGACCGAACGCCGCAGCGGACTGGCCGAAGAGGTGCTCGCCGAGCGCGCGCCGGGTCCGGACGACGTCCTGGTCGTCTTCTCGACCTCGGGGGTGAACCCGTACCCGGTCGAGCTGGCCGCCGCCGCGCGGGCCCGCGGCGCCGCCGTGGTCGCGGTGACCTCGCGCGAGTGCGTCGCGGCCGCTCCCCGGCGAGCTGCCTCGACGCTGGTCGAAGAGGCCTCGGTGGTACTCGACTCGCTGGTGATCCCCGGCGACGCGAGTCATCCCGCGGACGCGCCGCGCACCGCTCCACTGTCCACTGTGGTCAATGCGTTCCTGTGGAACCTCGTACTGGCAAGGGTTTTCGACCAGGGTACCGCCGAAGGCATCGACGTCCCGCTGTGGCGAAGCTCCAATGTGGTCGGCGGCGACGAGGCCAACACCGCTCTCCTGGCGAAATACACCCCCCGCGTCCCCGCCCTGCGCTGACCCTCCCCCGTCCGAACCGGCGATCTCGCGTGATCGAACAGCGCACTCGCGTGATTGAAGACCTAACTCGCGTGATTGAGCGGAGATCTCGCCCGATCACGCGAGATCTCCGTCTGATCACGCGAGTTACGCCTCTGATCACGCGAGATCGCTGTTAGGCGGCGGGGAGTTCTTCGGGGTCGTCGGCGAATTGGGTGGCGTGGAGAGTGGCGTAGCGGCCGTTCGCGGCGAGGAGTTCCTCGTGGGTACCGCGTTCGACGACGCGGCCCGCCTCGATCACCAGGATCTGGTCGGCGGCGCGGACGGTGGACAGCCGGTGCGCGATGACCAGCGCCGTCCGGCCTTCGAGCGCGTCGGTCAGCGCTTCGCCGACGGCGGCTTCGGACTCCGAGTCCAGATGCGCCGTCGCCTCGTCGAGGACGACGACGCGTGGCTGGGCCAGCAGCAGGCGCGCGATGGTGAGCCGCTGACGTTCCCCGCCGGAAAGCCGGTAACCCCGCTCCCCCACTGTGGTGTCCAGACCGTCGGGCAGCGACCGGACGAGTTCGCCGAGCCGGGCGCGTTCCAGCGCGGACCAGATCTCGTCGTCGGTCGCCCCGGGCCTGGCGTAGGCGAGGTTGGCGCGGATGGTGTCGTGGAACAGATGCCCGTCCTGCGTCACGACGCCGACGGTTTCCCGCAACGCCGCGAAACTCAGCTCCCGGACGTCCACATCGGACAGCCGGACCGCGCCGGAATCGACGTCGTAGAGCCGCGGCAGCAGCGAGGCGATGGTCGACTTCCCGGCGCCGGACGAGCCGACCAGCGCGACCATCTGTCCCGGTTCGGCGCGGAACGAGATCCCGTGCAGCACCTCTTCGCCACCGCGATGGTCAAGCGTGGCAACGTCTTCCAGCGACGCCAGCGAGTACCGGTCCGCCGCCGGGTATCCGAAGTGGACGTCGTCGAACTCGACCGAGACACCCGCGCCGGCGGGCAGCGCACGCGCGCCCGGCTTCTCCTTGATCATCGGCTCCAGGTCGAGGACCTCGAAGACCCGCTCGAACGACACCAGCGCCGTCATGACGTCGACCCGCACGTTCGCCAGCGCGGTGAGCGGGGCGTAGAGCCGGGTCAGCAGCAGCGCCAGCGCCACCACGGTGCCCGCGGCGAGCTGCCCGGTCACCGCGAGATAGCCGCCGAGACCGTAGACCAGTGCCTGCGCGAGTGCGGAAACCAGCGTCAGACTGGTCATGAACCACCGGGTCAGCATCGCCGTGCGGACGCCGATGTCGCGGACGCGGCCCGCGCGCACGCCGAACTCGTCGAGTTCCTGGCGCGGCCTGCCGAACAGCTTGACCAGGGTCGCGCCCGGCGCGGAGAACCGTTCGGTCATCTGGGTGGTCATCCCGGCGTTGAGCTGTGCCGCCTCACGCTGCAGCCCCGCCATGCGCCGCCCGAGCCTGCGCGCGGGCAGCACGAAGATCGGCAGCAGCACCAGCGCGAGCAGGGTCACCTGCCAGGACAGGCTCATCATGACCACGAGCGAGAGCGCGAGCTGGATCACGTTGGTGACCAGCCCGGACAGCGTCGCGGTGAACGTCCGCTGCGCGCCGATGACGTCGTTGTTGAGCCTGCTCACCAGCGCGCCGGTGCGGGTGCGGGTGAAGAACGCGATCGGCATCTTCTGTACGTGTTCGAACACCGCGCGCCGCAGGTCGAAGATGATCCCCTCGCCGATCTGCGCGGACTGCCACCGTTCGACGAGGCCGAACCCGGCGTCGAGGACGGCCAGCACGGCGATCACCACGGCGAGCCAGATCACCAGCGGCAGATCGCGCCCGGCGACGATCGCGTCGACGACCTTGCCCGCCAGCACCGGCGTCGTCACCGCCAGCACCGCCGAAACCACGGTCAGGACCAGGAAGATCAGCAGCTTTCCCCAGTGCGGCCTCGCGAAGCGCGCGACGCGGCGCACTGTGCCGCGGGTCAGCGCCTTCGGCGTGTCGGCGGAGCGCATCGCCGAACTCATCAACGCCCACGTGTTGTCCATGAAGCCCTCTTCCCCGTCCCGCCCAAAACCTCTATGTTACTTGAACTTTTCTCCGGATATGCCCTGCACAACACGGCGTCGCACAGATTACTTCCCGTTTCCCGAAGTTTCTTCTCCCGCCTCGGGCGCCCGTTCGCCCGCTCGGTAGCCTGACGGGGATCCGATCGCGACACGAGGGGGCACAAGGGGTGCGACTGCTCTCGGTGCCCGTCCGGCCACCGGCCGCGCGGCCGGGCCGCGCGCTGGGCTGGGACCTGGTGTTCGCCCTCGGCTGCCTCGTCTTCGCCGTGCTCACCGCCGTCAAGTCGGAGTTCTACGGCTACCGCGTCTGGGGCAACTGCGCGATCGCGGGCTACGGGCTGGCCGCCGCGCACAGTGGCTGGCTGCTGGTGTCGGCTCGCCGCGGCCGCACGCCCGGCGGTGTGCTCGGCTCACGCCGGTTCGGACTCGGCGCGATCGCGGTGTTGGCGATGATCGTCCCGCTGGTGATCTTGGTGATTCGCCGGCTCACCGGGGTGGACTGGCTGATCACGCCGTTCTCCTGGGCCGCGCAGCCCGAGGTGTGGGTGATCGAGCGCTCGGCGTCGCTGCTGCTGGAGCACGGCACGCCCTACGTCGACGTCACCGCGCTCGGCAGGCTCCCGGAGGTCAACGACTACACGCCCTACGGCCCGGTGATGACGGTGTTCGGCCTGCCGAGGGCGTTGTTCGGCGGCAGCCCGCTCACGAACGCGCTGACCGACGCGCGCTGGATGTTCGCGCTGGCGGCGGTCGCGTGCGTGCTCCTGACGCTGCGGCTGCTGCGCTGGCCGAAGATCCCGGTGCTCGGTGCCCAGCTCGCGCTCGCGTGTCCACTCACGACACTCACCTGGGCGGTGGCCGGGCCGGACCTGGCAATCGTCGGACTACTGGTGCTCGCGTGCGCACTCGCCGCGACCGGCCGGAACGTGCTGTCCGGGCTGGTGCTGGCGCTGGTGATCAGCGCGAAGCTCATCGTCGCACCGGCGGCCGCAGTGCTCGCGATCTTCGTGCTCGTCAGAGCACGGAAGCAGGACCGCCTCGGTTGGGCGGCACTGGGCCGTTTCGTGGCCGCGCTGCTCGCCACGACGGTGCTGGTGCACCTCCCGGTGTACCTCGTGGACCCCCGAGCGTTCCTCGAGCACGTGATCCGCTTCCCGCTCGGCATGGGCGTGGTGCGTTCGCCCGCTGCGAGCCCCCTGCCCGGTCACCTCATCGCGGAGACCGGTCAGGCGGGTCTGGTACTCGCGTTCGCGCTCGTGGGCATCGCCGCGCTCGCGATGCTGGCCTGGTTGGTGCGCCGGCCCCCCGCGACCGGCTCGGACGCGCTGCTGCGCATCGCCGTCGGACTCGGCACCCTGATCCTGCTGACCCCGGCCACTCGCTACGGCTACCTCGTGTACCCGCTCGTGTTGCTCGGTGCCCAGCTGACCTTCCGGTCAGCCGAACGGACTGCGCCCCCCGCGGAGCAGCCCGCTACTTCTTCTTGACCCTGGTCGCCCCGCCACGGCCACGCAGCTGGACGCCCGACTCGGAGAGCACCCGGTGGACGAAACCGTAGGACCGCCCGGTGGACTCCGCGAGGGCCCTGATGCTCGAGCCCTTCTCGTATTTCTTCTTCAGGTCAGCGGCCAGCTTGTCGCGCGTGTTGCCGGTGATCCGCGCGCCTTTCTTGAGATCAGCCACGTCGATCGCCTTCCCGCCGAGAGTGTTCTGGGCCACATTCGGCCCCTGCCGGGGCAATGATCGAACACTGAGCGCCGGAATGCCAGACGACATGGGTAAAACAACCGAAACTGCGATCACATTGGGCCATTCCAGTGCCCCAAAGGCACCGCCTTTGCACCCGAATGGACGCATCCGTCACGCCAGCTGCACAAGCTCCAGGTAATCCGCCGACCAATGATCCTCGGTACCGTCCGGAAGCAGGATGACACGCTCCGGTTCGAGCGCCTCCACCGCGCCGGGGTCGTGGGTCACGAGTACGACGGCGCCTTCGAAGCTGCGCAGTGCGTCGAGAACCTGTGCGCGGCTGGCCGGATCCAGGTTGTTGGTCGGCTCGTCGAGCAGCAACACGTTGGCAGCGCTGGAGACCAGCCCGGCGAGCGCGAGCCGGGTCTTCTCGCCGCCGGAAAGCGTTCCGGCGGGCTGCTCGAGCTGTTCGCCGCTGAACAGGAAGGAACCGAGCAGGTTCCGCAACTCCTGCGCACCGGTATCCGGCGCCAGATGTCGGATGTTTTCCCACACCGACGCTTCGTGGTCGAGAGTTTCGTGCTCCTGTGCGTAATAGCCCAAACGCAATCCGTGACCCGGTACGACCGTGCCAGTATCCGGAGTTTCCATTCCGCCGAGCAGACGCAGCAAAGTGGTCTTTCCGGCACCGTTCAATCCGAGCACGACCACCTTTGAACCACGGTCGATCGCGAGGTCGACACCGGTGAAGATCTCCAGCGAGCCGTACGATTTCGACAGGTTCTCGGCAGTGAGCGGAGTTCGCCCGCACGGCGCGGGCTCGGGGAACTTGATCTTGGCGACCTTGTCGGCGTGGCGGGTCTCCTCCAGCGAGGAGAGCATCTGCTCCGCACGGCGGGCCATGTTCTTGGCCGCCACCGCCTTCGTCGCCTTCGCACCCAGCTTCGCGGCCTGCTGCTGCAGGGCGGACGCCTTCTTCTCGGCGTTCGCGCGCTCGCGGCGGCGGCGCTTCTCGTCGGTGGCCCGCGCGTCCAGATACCGCTGCCAGCCCATGTTGTAGAGGTCGATCTCGCTGCGGGTGGCATCGAGGAACCACACCTTGTTGACCACGTCGGCCAGCAGTTCGACATCATGGCTGATCACCACGAGGCCGCCGTCGTGCTGCTTGAGGAATCCGCGCAGCCAGTTGATGGAGTCCGCGTCGAGGTGGTTGGTCGGCTCGTCGAGCAGCAGGATCGTCTCGGACTTCCCGCCCGCGCCCGCCTCCGCCGCGGCGAACAGGATCCGGGCCAGCTCGACCCGGCGGCGCTGACCGCCGGAAAGCGTCTTCAGCGTCTGGTGCAGGATCCGGTCGGCGAGGCCGAGGTTCGAGCAGATGCGCGCGGCCTCGCTCTCCGCGGCGTACCCACCGAGGGAGGCGAACCGTTCTTCCAGCTTGCTGTAGCGCGTGATCGCCTTGTCCCGCTGGCGCTCGTCGACCAGTTCGGACATCGCGGTCTGCGCCTTTTCCATGTCGCGCAGCAGGGTGTCGAGCCCGCGCGCGGACAGCACACGATCCTTCGCGGTGACCGAAAGATCACCTTCGCGCGGATCCTGTGGCAGGTAGCCGAGTTCGCCGCTGCGGCGCAGCTCGCCCGCGTGCGGTTCGCCTTCACCGGCGAGGACCTTCAGCGAGGTCGTCTTGCCGGCGCCGTTGCGGCCGACGAGGCCGATGCGGTCGCCCTGCTGGATGCGCAGGCTGGTTTCGTTGAGCAGGATGCGCGAGCCGGCGCGCAGCTCGAGGCCGGTGGCCGTGATCAAGAGAACTCCCTGGACGGGGGTGGATGGAGGACAGCGTCGAGCACCGGTCACCGTGTGGGCACGGTCCGGCGCGACAGCTACTCCAGCAGGATTTCCACGCCCCCAGTGTACGGACCGCTGTCGACCGGTTTTCCCCCACCGTGTCCAGCCTCACCCCGGCTCCGGGCCGCGGAGGGTGATTTCGACGGCGACGGCGCGTTCGGCGGCGTCTTCCAGCACGCTGCGCCGGGGTTCGGGGAGGTCGAGGACGCGGGGTTCGGCGCGGGCGAAGAGCGGGGCCAGCCTCCGGTCCTCCCGCAGTTCGTCGAGGGCGCGACGGTCGCCGCCGAGGACCACGGCGTCCACTTCGGACAGTCGGGGGACGAGGACTTCCGCGGCGTCGTCGGCGGCAGCGCGCAGGGCGGACCGCGCCTGGCCCGCCCGCCGCCGCGCGAAACGCTGCTGCGACCAGCCGCCCGCGGCGGACCGGCCGTGCACGAGATGCCGGTCGGTCCGCGACACCCGGACCACGCCGCCGACGGCGATGCCGACGCTGTGCCCGCCGAGCCGGACGAGCAACAGCGCGATCCGGCGCGGGACGAGGGCGTGTTCGACCAGCGGGCCGACCGCCAGCCCGGGGTACTCCCCCTCGGCGGTCAGCGGTCCGAAAGGGACGGTCGCCGTCGCGGTCACACCGGTGCCGCCGGTGACACGGACCTCGTCCGGCCCGAGCAGGGTCGACCGCACCCCGTCGTTGCGCGCCCCGAACCGGGCGAACCAGCCTTCGAGCCGCTCCGGCGCGACCTCGACCGCGCGCCCGCCGCCCGCGACCTCCCGCCCCTTCACCATGCCTCCAACCTAAGGCCCGCCGGTAGGTCCTGCAGCGGGCTCATGCGCCCCAATGTGGCGGTGGGGGGGGGGGGGGGGCCGACCTCCACCAGTGATTTGGGTTTGTGCGCCCCCCAGCCCACAGCTCGGGGGGC
>NZ_JBHYIK010000121.1:0-14222 GCF_042739735.1 Amycolatopsis sp. NPDC059027
AACACGAGGTTGGGGGCCCCCCCCCCCCCGCCGAGCGGCTCGCCCCCCCCCCCACGGACCCCCCCCCCGGGCCCCACCCCCCGGCCCGCGCCGCCCGTCCGTGGGGGGGCCGCCGGCCCGCCCCGGTGCGCGTGCGGGGCGTTTCCCCCCGGGGGCCCCCCCCCCCGAGTCCTTTCAGGGCATCCGGACCGTCTTGAGAAACTCCCGCAGGAGCCACGGCCGCGGTCCGCGAATGACGACTCCGCGGCTCAACACCGCGCGAAGCTTTCCGATGCGGCCGAACATCATCGGCACCAGCACCGCGGGATCGAAGGAGAGCCGGACGTCGCTCGCGCCGTCCGGCTCCTCGACCGTGACGTGGCCGTGCTGAAGCGCCATGACCACCGGTTCCGTGTACGCGGACCGGAACTCCACCGCGATCCGGCGCGGGGATGGCACCGCGCCGTCGAGCAAAGTGCCGACACCGTTGCGCGTCATACCGATCAGGAACAGTTCGAGGAACAGCGCTTCGTCGGCCGACCGGATCGGCCACGAAACGCCCACCGCGCGGGCGATGTCGAGGCCGTGGATGAGCAACTCGTTGAGCAGGTGCGCGAGGACCCCGGCGACGGGGACGAGCGAACCGCCGAGCCAGGACACCGGTTTCTCCGGGTCGAGATCCGCGCTCTCGCGCAGGATCTCGTCGATGTCGGCGCGCAGGTTTTCGCTCAACCGCACCGGATCCCGTTCCCGGTACTCCCCGAACGCGAGTTCGTTCATCGCCGCGACGCTGTCGGTGCGGGCCCGCGCGATCGACTCCGCGAGCCCGGGCAGCCGCAACGGCTCGTCCGTGCCGCGGACCATGGTCGTGTACAGGAGCGCGATGTAGCCGACGTGTGCCGCGGTCTGCGTGATGTCCCAGTCCGCGGTCACCGCGGTGGCCGGGTCCGGTGCCCCGGTGACGAGGTCCGCGAACCGGGCGCCCGCCTGCGGCAGGGCCACCCGGACCGCGTCCCAGCGTTGTTGTGTGATCGCCACTTGTCTGCCCTCCAGCCGACGATCACAGTAATGTGGAGCGCGCGTGCCCGGATATCCGAAAATGCCGCGTTCCCTTTGATCACAACGGACGCCGGGCGAGCGCGGTCCGCAGCCGTCGCTTGGCGCGTTCGGCGCGACGCGCTTCGTAGGCGATCGGCAGATACCGCAGCCGCTCGGGCAGCAACGGCACGATCCGGGCGACGGTCCGGCCCAGCGCCCGGAGCCTGCGTTCGTCACGCGACGACCACGGGAGGCCGAGCTTCGCGCGAGCCCGCTCGGGCAGCGTGCCGACGGTGACGAAGTACTGGACGCGGCCGGGGATCAGTGCCACGACCCTCCACAGTGGATGGAGCGGCGTCGGCAGCTGGATCGGCGGCGGGATGTGCCGCGTGGTCTCCAGGAACGAATACGCCGTCGGATGCGCGACGAGGGTGTTTTCCATGATCTCGTCGAACCGGGCGAGGTATTCGTCGTACGTGGGCGGGATTTCCTTCTCCGCCACATGCAGATTCCGCATCAGCTGGACGATTTCCGCGTACAGCTGCTCGGTTTCCTCGCGGGTGTACGGACGGCGGGAGAAATACCGCGACGACGTCGTGAGCGCGTACGGCGCAGTGAGGATGATCCAAGCCCACGGCCCGGACGCGAGCGCGTGATGGGCGACGCCGTCCGCGTCGGTGGTGTTCAAAGTGGCGTGCATGCTCCGGAGCCGGTCGGCTTCGGAAAGCGCTTCCTCGCCGCCGTAGACCCAGGTCATGACCGACGCGATACTGCGCGCCGCGCGGCCGAGTGCGTCCGTGCGGTACACCGAATGCTCGGCGACGACCTCGCCGACGGTGGGATGCATGGTCTGCAGCAGGAACGCCGCCCCGGTGGACAGCGAGAACGTGACCAGCCCCTGCGTCTCCCACAGCAGACCGCCCGGCCCGAACGGACGACGTTCCGGCCGCGCGATGGCCGATCGCGGTTTCTCCTGCACCTCGGTCATGGCGCGAACCTCCTCGACGTGCGGGCACGATCATTGTGGGTACGACCGTCACCAGATATCTGGGGACACTGTCCCCCAGATACCATCCGGACGTCAAGATCGGAGGTGTCCGGTGTCCGAGCGGAACTACGCGGGCGCGACCGGCCCGCAGCGGAAGGCCGCGCGGCGGGCGGCGTTGCTGGACGCGGCGCTCGACCTGCTCACCACCGACGGCCCGGAAGCCATCACCGTCCGCCGCGTCTGCGCGCACGCCCGGCTGAACGACCGGTACTTCTACGCCAGCTTCGGCGACCGCGACGAACTGCTGCCCGCCGCGTGGGACGTCGTCACGGCCGACGCGCTGGGCGCGCTGACCGTGGCGATCGAGACCACGAAGCCGGACCCTCCTTCGCGCGTTCGGGCCGTCATCGAAGCCATCGTCACGTTCTTCGCGGGAGACAAGCGGTATGCGCGACTGCTGATCGAGTCGCAGACCACCGAGGCGCTGCGCCGCCGTCGTCACGCCAGCGTGCGACAGGTCGCCGACATCGTCGCCGAGCAGGGCCGCGAGATGCTCGGCGCCGCGGTCCCCGATCCGGTCGACCAGACGCTGGCCGCGCTGACCATGGTCAACGGCTGCCTCGACCTGCTCGTGACGTGGTTGCGCGGGGAGGTCGAGGTGACGCGGGAGCACCTCGTCGACTTCCTGGTCGCGATGATCCTGACCTCGAGCGACATCACCGCGGCCCTCCAGCGCGAACGACGGGGATGAAAGTCCCCTTCGGCAATCTGTCGATCCGGGCGGCGGCCGCTCGTATAGGGGGTGAGAATCCGGCACGGTGCCGGAGCCGACGAGGAGGAGCCCCCATGCAGCAGTACCTGCTCAGCATCTACCAGCCCGACGGCGAGCCGCCCGCGCCCGAGGTGCTCGAACCGATCATGAAGAACCTCCGCGCGCTGAACCAGGAGATGCGGGACGCGGGCGCGTGGGTGTTCAGCGGTGGGCTGCATCCGGCCAGTTCGGCGACCGTCGTCCGGGTGAAGGACGGCGACGTCCTGATGACCGACGGCCCGTTCACCGAGGGCAAGGAGCATCTCGGCGGGTTCACCGTGATCCAGGCGCCCGACCTCGACACGGCGCTCGGCTGGGGACGCAAGCTCGCCGAGGCGATCGGGATGCTCCCGATCGAGGTCCGGCCGCTGCAGGACGAATCCCCGGACGACTGCCGGCCGTGACAAGGCGTGAAACCACCGACGTCGAACGCGTCTTCGGCGCGGAGTACGGACGTGCGGTGGCTGTCCTGGTCCGCGTCTTCGGCGACATCGACATCGCCGAGGAGGCGGTCCAGGACGCTTTCGCCGCCGCGATCGAGAAATGGCCGACGTCGGGCGTACCACCGAGCCCGGCAGGCTGGATCATCACCACCGCCCGCAATCGCGCCATCGACCGGCTGCGGCGCGAAGCGTCCCGCGAGGACCGGCACGCACAGGCCGCGCTCCTCCACGCCGAGGACGAACCGGCCGAGGAGGGCCCCGTGCGCGACGACCGGCTCCGGCTCATCTTCACCTGTTGCCACCCCGCGCTCGCTCCCGCCGTCCGGGTCGCGCTCACCCTGCGGCTGCTCGGCGGGCTCACCACCGCCGAGATCGCGCACGCCTTCCTGGTGCCCGAACCGACCATGGCACAACGGCTCGTCCGGGCGAAGAACAAGATCCGGGACGCGCGGATCCCCTACCGCGTGCCCGGCGACGCGGACCTCCCGGATCGGCTGCGGGCCGTCCTCGCGGTGGTGTACCTGGTCTTCAACGAGGGATACACCGCGAGTTCGGGCGACCGGCTCGTGCGCGAGGACCTGTGCGCGGAGGCGATCCGGCTCGGTCGGCTGCTGGCCGAACTGATGCCCGACGAACCCGAGGTCTGGGGTCTGCTCGCGCTGATGCTGCTGATCGAGTCGCGCCGCGCGGCACGCACGACGTCCGGCGGCGACCTCGTCCTGCTGTCCGAACAGGACCGTGACCGCTGGGATCGCGTGCTCATCGCCGAGGGGCAGGGCATCGTGCGGCGCTGCCTGCGACGGGACCAGCCGGGGCCGTACCAGATCCAGGCCGCGATCAACGCCGTGCACAGCGACGCGCCGATCGCGGCGGCCACGGACTGGGCGCAGATCGTGACGCTCTACGACCAGCTCCTGACGTTCACCCCGACCTCGATCGTGGCGCTCAACCGCGCTGTCGCCGTCGCCGAGATCGACGGCCCCGCCGTCGCACTGTCCCTTGTAGACGAACTGGAATTGGCGAATTTCCATCTGTACCAAGCGATCCGCGCCGATCTGCTGCACCGGCTCGGCCGGGACACCGAGGCCGCGCAGGCCTACGACGCGGCCGTGGAACGCACCGAAAACGCCGCCGAACGCGCACTGCTGCGCCGCAAACGCGCGGCGATCGGTCCGTGAAGGCCTCAATGGACTTCAGCACCGAGTGTGCAGCCACGCCCGCGCCGCCTCGACGACGTCGCCGGGCGGCGCTTTCGCGGGAATGGACACGTCCGGCGCGATGGGACCGCCGTCGTAGACACGCCCCGTGCGATCGACGTCGCGGGCGATCGTCAGGATGATCCGCGCACCGTCACTGAGCGGGTAGATCTCGTTGGCGGTGGCGAATCCCGCGGTAGCCTGCCCGAAAGTCCGCACGCGATCCAGCCCGCGAAACGCGATCAAGGTCGCCTCGCCGGAACTGGCGGTGTTCGAGGAGGCCAGAACCGCCACCGGCGGTCGCGGGCGCGCGAGCCGCGTGGTGTTCGTCTCCGCTGCCACGACCTCCCCGCCCACGCTCACCCGGCCATCGCGCAGCACCCAATCGGTTCGCGTGCCGTCCGGCCCGGCGAACGCGCCGAGCGTCCCGTCGCCGAGCAGCGGCGCGAGCACGGTGAGCATCGGCCACATGTTGCCGCCGCCGTTGTCGCGAAGATCGACGATCCAGCCACAGAGCGCGGCGCTGTCCAACTGCCGGACAGCGGCGACGCCCGCCTCGAAGTACCGGCGTTCACCGGCCGGATCCAGCTGGAAATGGGGAATGGTGAGGTGCGCGACGCGCTCGTCTGCCATACCGCCCGAAGGCACTTCGATGACATCCGCACCGGGAGGCGTCATCGTGCCCGGCCTGCGGAGGAAGCTGTGCCGGTTGTGCAGTGCGGCGATGACGTACTCGATGGCCGGGTAGGTGTCCGCGGTGGTGGTCGCGTCTCCCGCCATCCGGAGCGCGTTCGCCCGGACCACCGGCCAGTCGACCCGGTCGCGGTCCAGCGCGTTCTTCCGAATCAGCGCGATAGCACCGTCCAGATAGGCATAAACGGCAGGAACCGGACGAGCCGTCGGTGCCGCGCCCGCGAGACCGGCGACCAGCACGACCGAAAACAGCAACCCCAGAAATCGCGTCACATCCCCAGCATGCCGAAAACCGCGCTACGCCCCCACTCGCACCGGAAGACGCCGATAGCCGCGCAGAACCCGCGTACCGCGTCGCGTCGGCGAGCCGTCCAACGCCAGATTGGGAAACCGCTCGAACAACGTCCGCAGCGCGGTGGCCCCTTCGAGCCGGGCGAGCTGCGCCCCGAGGCAGAAATGCGGCCCGGCGGAGAAGGCCAGGTGCTCACGGGCGTTGGCGCGGGTGGTGTCGAAGCGGTTCGGGTCGGTGAAGACGTCGGGATCGCGGTTGGCGCCGCCGAGCATGACGACCACGGCCTGCCCCTCGCGCACAGGAACACCTAAGACCTCTGTGTCCGCTTTGGACACTCGGAGCGTGACCTGCACCGGGGAGTCGTACCGCAGCACCTCCTCGACCGCGTTCGGCCAGCCGTCGGGTTCCGCCTTGAGCCGGTCGAGCTGGTCGGGGTGGGCGAGCAGCAGCGTCACGGCGTTGCCGATGAGATTGACCGTGGTCTCGAACCCGGCTCCGAGCACCAGGAGCGCGGTGACCCGCAGTTCGGTGTCGGTGAGCCTGTCCGAACCGTCGGCCGCCTCGATCATCCGGCTGAGCAGGTCGTCGCCGGGATTCCGGCGCAGCCGCGCGATGTGCTCGTCGAGGAACCGGTGCCCGTTCCGGACGGCCTCGGTGGCACGCCGGTAGTCCCGATAGGACAGTCCGGGTTCCAGGGACAGCGCGGCTTCGTTCACCAGCTCGACGAACGGCCGCCGCAGTTCTTCGGGGACGCCGAGGATCTCGGCGATCACGGTCACCGGCAACAGCGACGCGTAGGCCTCGATCAGGTCGACCGTGTTCTCGGCCGCGATCTTGTCGAGCATCTCGTCCGCGAGTTCCTGCACGCGGCCGGTGAGGGCGGTGATGGCCCTGGGGGTGAACGCGTACGCGACGAGCTTGCGGATCCGGGTGTGCTCCGGCGCGCTGATCGCCAGCAGCGACGGTGGATCGACCGGGCCGAGCGCGCGCGGGTCGGTCACGAGGTCGAGCAGCTTGTCGAGGGACTTCGTCGGCGCCGCCGCGGGCGCGGCCAGGAAGCGGTCGCCGCGCAGGATGTCGTTCGCGGCGGCATGGCTCGCGGTCCCCATGACGAACCGGCCGGGCAGCAGCGGTCCCCTGGCCCGGATCTCGTCGTAGGCCGGGAACGGGTCGGCCCGGCGTGCCGGGTCGACGACGCTGCGCGCGAGCAGATCGCCCTGGCGTGCCCCCACCCGGAGGGCGAGCCCCGCCAAGCCGTACTTGAGCACCCACGCCACGGCGGACCGCGTGGCCGCCACCGGGCGCGTCATCCTCGGCTCGAAACGGTGATCACTGCTGGTCATCGGACACCCCCGGGTCGGTCCGGCCAAGTGGATACTCGACAGTAGCCCCGGAAACCGGTGGGCCACCTCGCGCTGTGGTACCCAGTCGGCCTCCTACCACGGTCGGATACCCGGTGCCGACCACCGCAGCAAGACGGGACGCCCCGGGAGTTTCTACGCTGGGGCGGTGCGGGGAACTCTGGTGGACAGGTACCGGGCGCGGCTGGAGGACAGCCTCGCCCGCTACGACGTGTCCCTGCCCTGGTGGCTCCCCACCTGCACCACGGTGATGAACGCCGTCGGCGTGATCGTCGCGCTGGTGCAGCGGCACGCGCTGATCCCGCCGGCGCCGATCGCGCTGGCCGGGCTGCTGATCCTGGTGCGGTTCATGTTCTGGCCCGTCACCGGCAACCTGATCCCGCCGTGGCTGGGCGCGATCGCCGTCCTCGTCGGCGTGCCGATCCTGCTCACCGACCCGGTGACCCCGGACTTCGCGCCGGTCCTGCTGGTACTGCTCGCGACCGAGGTCGCCGCGATCGCCAGCCTCACGCTGGCCTTCACCGTGACCGGCCTGAGCATCGCGGAACTGATCGTGGCCCAGGTGTGGAACGGGCTGTCCGGCTATCCGGTGTACATCGTCGCGGTGCTGCTCGGGCTCAGCGGCGGGGTGACGCTCCGCTGGTACCACCGGGCGCTGAACGCCGAACGCGGCAAGCAGGACGCCGCGCGCGAGCAGGCGATCCTCGCCGAGCGCCAGCGCATCGCACGCGAAGTCCACGACGTGGTCGCGCATTCGCTCAGCATCACCCTGCTGCATCTGACCGGGGCCCGGCACGGCCTCCAGCAGGACCGCGACATCGACGAAGCCGTCGAGGCGCTCACCGAAGCGGAGCGGGTGGGCCGCGCGGCGATGGCCGACATCCGCCGGACGGTCGGGCTGCTCGCCAGCACGTCGACGGGCACGCGGCCGCTCCCCGGCATCGACGACATCGCCGGGCTGGTCGAGCGCACCCGCGCCGCCGGGCTCGACGTCCGGTACGAGCAGGACGGCGATCTGAGCGTCGTCGGCGCGTCCGCGGGCCTCGGCCTCTACCGCATCGCGCAGGAGTCGCTGGCCAACATCGCCAAGCACGCGCCCACCGCGGCGGCGCGCGTCCGCCTGCGTGTCGACGCGACGGGCACCACGCTCACCATCCGGAACACACTGCCCGCCGGGACGCCAACGGAGACGGCCAGCGGGTCCGGTATCGCGGGCATGAGCGCCAGGGCCACCCAGCTGGGCGCCGACCTCCGCGCCGGGCCCAGCGGCGGGCACTGGGTGGTCGAAGTCGCGGTTCCCAGCCCGCCACAACAGAAGTCCGAACAGAACGAACCCGCCACCAACGCCCGCCAGGAGGTGACGCCATGACCGAGACCGAGATCCGCGTCCTGCTCGTCGACGACCAGGAACTGGTCCGGTCGGGGCTGCGCCGCATCCTGCGCCGCCGGGACGGGTTCGTGATCGCCGGGGAATGCGGCGACGGAGCCGACGTGCCCGCGGCGCTGGCCGAGGGCGAAGTCGACGTCGTCGTGATGGACCTGCGCATGAAGGACGTCGACGGCATCGAGGCGACGCGGCGGCTGCGGCAGGCCGGCGCCCGTCCGCCGGTGCTCGCGTTGACCACGTTCGACGACGACGAGCTGCTGGCCGGCGCGCTGCGCGCGGGCGCCGCCGGGTATGTCCTCAAGGACTCCGCGGCCGAGGATCTGATCCGTGCCGTACGCGCGGTCGCCGCGGGCGACGCGTGGCTCGACCCGACGGTCACCACGCGCGTGCTCACGACGTATCGGCAGGCCCCGGCGCCCAGGTGCGGTGGCCCGGCGCCCGAACTGCTCACCCCGCGCGAACACGACGTGCTCCGCGCGCTCGGGCGGGGTCTGACCAACTCGGAGATCGCGGAGGCGCTGGTCATCTCCGAGCTCACCGTGAAGAGCCACATCGGCAGGATCTTCACCAAACTGGGGTTGCGTGACCGTGCCGCGGCGATCGTCTACGCGTTCGACCACGGCATCGTCACGCCTGGCTAGGACGGCCAAGAAATGACTATTCCGCGTTCCCTCGTGACCGAGCCTCGGCTGCGGTTCTCGGTGCTCGGCCCGCTACGGGCCTGGCACGGCGAAGAGCAGCTGGACCTGGGGCCGATCCGTCAGCAGGCGATGCTGGCGGCGCTCGTGCTGCGGCCGGACATGACCGTCAGCCGGGACGAACTGCTCGACGGCGTCTGGGGTTTGGAGCCGCCGGGCACCGGTGCCAAGGTCGTGCCCGTCTACGTCCACCGCCTGCGCCGCTGCCTGCAAGCCGCCCCGGAGGAGCTGATCGGGCGCAGCCGCGGCGGTTACCGGTTCGTCAGCGGTGATGTGTGGGTCGACGCCGCCCGGCTGGACGAGATCGTCGCCGAGGCCGGTGCGGCCGAGCGGTCCGGTGATCTGCCGACCGCGGTGGACCGGTACGCCGACGCTCTCGAACTGTTCCAGGGCGAGCCCCTCGCCGGGCTGCCGGGGCCGTTCGCAGAGGGGCAGCGGCTGCGGCTGGCGGAGCGGCGGATCTCGCTGGTTCAGGAGAAAGTGGACCGTCAGTTGCGACTGGGACGGCACGCGGACGCGGTCGGCGAGTTGTCGGCCCTGCTGCCCGCGTACCCGCACAGTGAGCCGCTCGCGGTGTTGTCGATGCGAGCCCTGTACGCCTCCGGCCGTCGTGCCGACGCGCTGGCCGTGTACACGCAGTTGCGCCGCCGTCTCATCGACGACCTGGGCGTCGAACCGGGCGACGAGGTGCGGCGGGTCCATCAGGATGTGTTGCGCGGCAACGACTCCGGCCTCGGAATCACCCTCCCGCCATCGACCGCTCCTCGGCCGTCCGCGCCGGTCAGCCGAGTGCGCGACGAGCTGCCCGCCGACGTCGCCGAACTGGTCGGCCGCAGCACGGAGCTGGCGCTGCTCACCGCGCCGAGCGATGCGGGGGCACCGGCGGTCGACGCGGTGGACGGCGTCGCGGGGTCGGGGAAGACCGCGCTGGCAGTGCGGGTGGCTCACCTCGTACGCGAGCGTTATCCCGACGGCTGTCTGTTCGTGGACCTGCACGGGCACACCGAAGGCCGGAAGGCGCTGACCCCGCACCGCGCGCTGCGGCGACTGCTGCGCGCGGTCGGCGTCGACGTCAACAACGTGCCGGACGACCTCGACGAACTCGCGGCTTCCTGGCGGGCCGCGACGGCCTCGTTGCGGCTGCTGCTGGTACTGGACGACGTGGCGGGCGCCGAGCAGATCCGCCCGCTGCTCCCGGCCGGGACGGGCAGCCGGGTGCTGGCCACCAGCAGGCGGCGGCTCGCCGGGCTGGACGTCGGCAGGCGGGTCTCCCTCGGCCCGCTCGCCCTCGACGAGGCCGAGGGACTGCTGAGCAGCATCGTCGGGGAGTCCCGCGCGGACCGGGAGCGCGACGCGGTGCGGGATCTGGCGCGGCTGTGCGGACGGCTGCCGCTCGCGTTGCGCATCGCGGGCGCGCGGCTGCAGAACCGTCCTATGTGGACGCTCGAATACCTGGTGACGCGGCTGGCGGACGGGGAACGGCGGCTCGGCGAACTGACCGCGGAGGACCGGAGCGTCGAGGGGGCGTTCCGGTTGTCCTACGAGCAGTTGCCGAGCCCCGAACAACGTGCCTTCCGCGCGCTGGGCCTGTCACCGACGCCCACGACCGACGGGCACGCGCTGGCGGCGATGCTGGGCTGGTCGCCGCGGGATGCCGAGCTGGCGTTGGAAAGCCTGGTCGACACCAGCCTGGTGCAACAGCCCAGTGCCGGCCGGTACCGGCTGCACGATCTGGTCGCGGTGTACGCGCGGCGCCTCGCCGAGCAGGACTCCGCCGACCTGGTGGCCGCGGCCCGCACCGGTGTCCTCCGGCTCTACCTCGCCGCGGGCCGCTACGCGAGCGACTGGGGCCCGGCCGGTTTCCCGACCGGGCCGGAGTTGGGACCGGTCCCGTTCGACGGCTGGCAGGACGCGGTGGCCTGGCTGGACGCGTCCGCCGGTGACCTCACCGACGTCGTCGCGTACGCGGCGGCGGTGGGCGAAGCCGACTACGCCTGCTGGATCGCCGACAGCCTCGTCCATTACCTCAGCAGGCAGGGCCGTCACCACGAAAGCCGCGCTGCGCTGGATCTCGCGCTGCCGCTGGTCGATGAGGCGTCCGACCAGCGCATGGTGTCGTCGCTGCGTACCGGCCTCGGTATCGCGTATGGGATGCAGGACCGGTACGAGCAGTCGCGCGCCTGGTTCTCCGACGCGCTGGCGATCAGCCGCCGGGCCGGTGACCTGCGCGAGCAGGCACGGGCACTGAACGGGCTCGGCGTGGTCGCGCGGCTGTCCGGCTGGTATCCCGAGTCCGTCGCGTACCTGGTGCGGATGCGGGAACTGGCGCTGCGGCTGGAGGACGACTGCCTCACCGGGATGGCGGTCAATGACCTCGGCGCAGTGCTGCACTGCCTCGGCAGGCACGAGGAGGCGCTGGACTGCTTCGGCCAGGCCATGCGCTACGCCGAGAAGGCCGAGAATCCGCGGCTGATCGCGAAGGTCCTCCGGTTCATCGGCGATCTGCACCTCGATCTCGACCAGCACCCCGACGCCGTCGCGGCGTTACGCCAGGCCGCCGAACTCGCCGAGCAGGTCGGTGACCTGCCGTTGCAGGCCTCCTGCCTGACCCGCTGGGGCTCGGCCGAACTGGGGCTGGGAAACCACCCGCGAGCCCTCGACCTGCACCAGCGCGCGCTCACCGCGGTCACCGACCAGACCAGCGTCGAGCTGGAGCGGGAGATCCGGCGGCGACTGGGCGAGTGCTACGTCGCGGCCGGGCGCTTCTCGAACGCCTGGGCACAGTTCCAGCGCGTCCTCGAACTCGGCAAGACACCCGGCCACTGACCCCGCTTTCCGTCCACTGTGGACTTCGCGAGGGCGGGAGAGCCGAAGGACGCCTTCAGTGCGTTGAGCGAGCTGAAGGACGCTTTCAGTGCGCTGGATGCACCGAAGGCGTCCTTCAGCACATCGAGGCAAACGCGGGCACGGCGGCAGGGCAAGGAAGCAGGGAGCCGGCAAGGGGGCTCGAACCCCTGACCTTCTGTTTACAAGACAGATGCTCTACCAACTGAGCTATACCGGCCGACGCCACCCCGGCACACGCCGAGGAGCACGCCCAGTATATCGGTGGACCGGTCGGCCGACCGGAGCGGCCGCCGGATGACCATCCCAGCCTTTGACGACGGCACGGTGCGTGAACCCCGGCAGCCGGTGCGTCCGGACGGGTGATCGTCTTGACTCTTCACTCAGGTCCGACACTGACCCGGCTATCGCAAGATCCCCTGGTCAAGGCGATCTTCAGGGCCGAAAGCAGGCCGCTGGAAGAGCCGTCGCGGATGATCTTCCCCGAACGTGGTGGACGCCACTTCCTGATCCATGCAACGGTCGGGGCAGGCCCGTCGATGGTCCCCCGGGAAACCCGATGAGCACGAGAGGAGGTGGCTGACGCATGAGTGTCAACGGCCGCGCCGAAGAGGACGCCGAGACGACAACGCACACCACGCAGTGGCCGATCCTGGAACCACCGCGGCAGCGTGACGGCAAGCAGCGTTCCAGGAAGAGCACCAACCGGACACATCGGCCCCTGTTGCGCCGACGCGCCTGGCACATCCTCGAAGCGCCCACCGCGGAACAGCCCGCGGTCGACTCCGACGAGGCGATCGGCCCCGCCCTGCCGGACGACGCGACGGTCAACTTCGTGCTCGACCTCGCGCTGCGCATCGGTGAGGTCCAGATGGCCAGCGGCGCGGGTGCCTCGGACGTCACCGCGACGATCCTCGCGCTCACCTCCGCGCTCGGTCTCCCGCACTGCGAGGTCGACGTCATCTTCACGTCGATCACCGTGACGTGTCATCGCGGCACCGAGCTCGAGCCGGTGACGGCGCTGCGCGTGGTCCGGTCCCGCAGCCTCGACTACACCCGCCTGACCGACGTCGAGATCCTCGTCCGCAAGATCGTCCGCGGGCACGTCGGCGCGGAGCAGGCCCAGGCCGAGCTGCGCCGCATCACCTCGGCGCCGCACCCGTACCCGCGCTGGGTCGCCACGCTCGCCTGGGGCGGGCTGGCCGGGTTCATCACGCTGATCATCGGCGGTGGGATCGACATCGCGCTGGTGGCGGTGGTGATCAGCGCCGCGATCGACCGGATCGGCAGGCTGCTCAACCGGTACTCGCTGCCGTTCTTCTTCCAGCAGGTGGTCGGCGGCCTGTTCGCGACACTGTCCGCGATGGCGATCGTCAACACCAAGATCCTCACCACCGATCAGCCGACGCTGGTGGTGGCGGCCGCGGTCACCGTGCTGCTGTCCGGATTGTCCACGGTGTCCGCGGTGCAGGACGCGATCACCGGCTTCAACGTCACCGCCGCGGGGCGCACGATGGAGACGGCGCTGATGACCGCCGGGCTGATCACCGGCGTCGTGCTCGCGCTGCGGATCGCGGTCATGCTCGAGATGCCGCGCACCCCGCTGCCCGAGGTCGTCAGCTCGACCCCGCAGCACCTGCCGGTGATCGTCGTCGGCGGCGCCGGGGCGGCCGCGTGCTTCGCGCTCGCGTCGTACTCGACGATCCGCGCGATGTTCGTCGCCGCGGCGGCGGGCGCGATCGGGGCGGTCGTGTACGGCGCGCTCATGCTGACGAAGTTCGACGCGGTGAGCTCGTCCGCGATCGCGGCGACGCTGGTCGGTTTCTGTGGCGGCGTCATGGCCAGGCGGCTGCGGGTTACCCCACTCGTGGTGGCCGTGTCCGGGATCACCCCGCTACTTCCCGGCCTGTCGACCTATCGTGGGCTGTACCAGCTCGGCGTCGAACCGGGCGGCAACATCTCGACGCTGATGACGGCGGTCGCGATCGGCCTCGCCCTGGCAGCGGGCGTTGTCCTCGGCGAGTACCTCGCGCAGCCGGTGCGCACCGGGCTGGGCAGGCTGGAACGCCGGCTGGCCGGTCCGCGGATGGCAGGGCCGCTCGAACCGGCGGAGAGGCGCCTGGAGTAACCCTTCGATCACCGGCTGGTCACCTGGCTCGCGATAGGGTTTCCCCCGGGCCGCGACCCGGGAAACGAGGGAGCAGCTGTGTCGGACGAGGCATTCTCCAACGAGGTACTGGCAGACCGGGGCACGAAGAACTCCGCGGATTTCGTGGTGGTGGCGAACCGGCTGCCGGTCGACCTCGAACCCACCGCGGACGGCGGGCAGCGATGGACGGCGAGCCCCGGCGGGCTCGTCTCCGCGCTGGAGCCGTTCCTCCGTTCCCGCAAGGGGGCCTGGGTCGGCTGGCCCGGCGTCCCGGACGTCGACGTCGAGGAGTTCGACGACGACGGGCTCGTGCTGCACCCGGTGTCGCTGACCTCTGCGGAGG
>NZ_JBHYIK010000121.1:14232-18157 GCF_042739735.1 Amycolatopsis sp. NPDC059027
ACGCTCTCTCACCCCCTCGCTCTTTCTATAAGAACTCTATACCACCCCAAAAATAAAAAGAGTTTTTCTCCAACGCCACGCTGTGGCCGCTCTACCACGACGTCGTGGAGCGCCCGGTGTTCGACCGCGCGTGGTGGAACAGCTACGTCAAGGTCAACCAGCGCTTCGCGCGCGCCAGCGCCGAAGTCGCCGCGCAGGGCGCGACGGTGTGGATCCAGGACTACCAGCTGCAGCTCGTGCCCGCGATGCTCCGCGAGCTGCGGCCGGACCTGCGGATCGGGTTCTTCCTGCACATCCCGTTCCCGCCGGTCGAGTTGTTCATGCAGATGCCGTGGCGCGCCCCGATCGTGCGCGGCCTGACCGGCGCGGACCTGGTCGGGTTCCATCGTCCGGGTGGCGCGCAGAACTTTCTGTGGCTGTGCCGTCAGCTGATCGGGCTCGAATCGACGCGCGGCGCGGTCGGCATCCGCACCCGGCCGGGCACCATGCAGGTCGGCGACCGGACCGTCCGGGTCGGCGCGTTCCCGATCTCCATCGACGCGAACGGCCTCGACACGCTGGCCCGCACGAAGGGAGTCGCCGACCGCGCCGCGCAGCTGCGCCGTGACCTCGGCAATCCGAAGACCGTGCTGCTCGGCGTCGACCGGCTCGACTACACGAAGGGC
The DNA here is from genome assembly GCF_042739735.1 of Amycolatopsis sp. NPDC059027. Classification (NCBI taxonomy): domain Bacteria; kingdom Bacillati; phylum Actinomycetota; class Actinomycetes; order Pseudonocardiales; family Pseudonocardiaceae; genus Amycolatopsis; species Amycolatopsis sp. NPDC059027. Next base: position 14,898 of record NZ_JBHYIK010000121.1, read on the forward strand.
ATCGACCTGCGTTTGCAGGCGTTGCACGAGTTGTTGCACGAAGGCCGTCTCCGGCCGGAGGACGTCACCTTCGTGCAGCTCGCGACGCCGAGCCGCGAACGCGTCGAGCACTACCAGCGCATGCGTGGCGAGATCGAGCAGATGGTCGGGCGCATCAACGGCGAGTTCGCGCGTGTGGGCCACCCGGTCGTGCACTATCTGCACCAATCGGTGGATCGCACCGAACTGGCCGCGTTCTTCTCCGCCGCCGATGTCATGGTCGTGACACCCCTGCGTGACGGGATGAACCTGGTGTGCAAGGAGTACGTCGCGTGTAGACACGATCTCGGCGGATCGCTGGTGCTCTCGGAATTCGCGGGCGCGGCGGCCGAGCTCAGCAGTGCGTTCCTGGTCAACCCGCATGATCTGGACGGGGTGAAGGACGCTTTGGTGGCTGCCATTACTCTCGACCCAGCCGAGGGCCGTCGCCGGATGCGCGCCATGCGTCGCCAGGTCCTCACCCATGACGTCGATCGGTGGGCGCGCTCGTTCTTGCAGGCGTTGGGTGCCGAACCGGTCGACTAGACCGATCCCCATACCCCCTGAGCTCTCCAGGAGGAGTGTTGACCGCCGAGGCACTGCCCGCCGAGCTACGGCGTGCGATCGTGCAGATCGCCCGTACTCCGCGCCTGCTGGTCGCCTGCGACTACGACGGCACGCTGGCTCCGATCACGGCCAACCCGGACGAAGCCCGGCCGCTGCCCGAATCGGTAGGCGCATTGAGGTCCCTCGCGGGCCTGCACGAGACCACCACCGCGGTCATTTCCGGCCGCGCCCTGCGTGACCTCGCGACACTGTCGCGCTTGCCCGCCGAGGTGAACCTCGTCGGCAGCCACGGGTCCGAGTTCGACATCGGGTTCATACACGCGCTCGACGCGAAGGCCCGCGAACTGCACCGCAGGCTTGAGGCCGAGCTGGAACAGCTGGTACTGGACGTGCCGGGGGTGTCGCTGGAGGTCAAGCCGGCGAGCATCGCCGTGCACGTCCGCCGAGCCGAGCACGAGGCGGGCCGCCGCGTGCTGGCTTCCGTACACAATGGACCGTCCACATGGGAGGGCGTGTCGACCACGGACGGCAAGGAGGTGGTCGAGCTCGCGGTGGTCCAGACCGACAAGGGGCACGCGCTCGACATCCTGCGCCATCAGGTCGGGGCGACGGCGGCGATCTTCCTCGGGGACGACGTCACGGACGAGAAAGCCTTTGCCCGGTTGTCCGGTCCGGACCTCGGCATCAAGGTCGGCGACGGGGAAACCCTTGCGCAGTACCGGGTTCCGGACACCGTCGACGTCGCGATGGTGCTGGCGTTCCTGCTGGAGGAGCGGCGGAACTGGCTGTACGGCGAATCGGCGCCGCCGATCGAGCGACTGTCCATGTTGGCCAATGAGCGTTCGGTCGCGCTGCTGACGCCGGACGCGAAGCTCACCTGGCTGTGTCACCCCGGCCCGGACGCGCCCGCGGTGTTCGCCGATCTGCTCGGCAGCGAGAGCGCGGGTCACTTCTCCATCAAGCCGCACCGCAACGGTCTTCCGCTCGGCCAGCGTTATCTGCCGAACACGATGACCGTCGAGACGCGCTGGTCACGCCTGCTCGTCACCGACTACCTCGAGCCGGAGAGCGCTCCACATCGGACGGACCTGGTCCGGGTCATCTCCGGTGAGGCGGCGGCCGACGTCGTGTTCGCCCCGCGCCCGGAATTCGGTGGCGTGCCGGTCACCCTGACCAAGGTCGAGGGTGGCCTGCGCGTGCTCGGAACGTCGGAGCCGTTCGCGCTGCGCTCGCCGGGTGTCGAGTGGACGATCACCTCGGACGGTCTGCACGACACCGCGACGGCGCTGGTACAACCGACCGCCGACGCGCCGGTGGTGCTGGAACTGCGCTGCGGCACCAGGGACACCCGCCCGCATGAACTGTCCGAAGTGGAGCGTCGCGATCGCGCGGGCCGGTACTGGAGCGACTGGGCGACCAAACTGCGGCTGCCCAGCGTGCAGACCGACCTCGTGCTGCGTTCGGCGCTGACACTGCGCGGGTTGTGCAACACCGACAGCGGCGGTGTGCTGGCGGCGGCGACGTCCTCGCTGCCCGAGGAGATCGGCGGCGTCCGGAACTGGGACTATCGCTACTGCTGGATCCGCGACGCGGCGATGACCGTGCGCGAGCTGGTGCACCTCGGCTCGATCGAGGAGGCGGAGGGTTACCTGCGCTGGCTGCACGGCGTTCTGTCCACTTTGGCCGGACCGGAACGGTTGCACCCCCTGTACACCTTGGCGGGCAGCGTGATCGGTGCCGAAGCGGTGATCGAATCGCTGCCGGGTTACTCGGGCTCGCGGCCGGTGCGGGTCGGCAACCTGGCGAACCACCAGGTGCAGCTGGACGTCTTCGGGCCGGTGGTCGAGCTGGTCGGCACCCTCGCCGAGGCGCGTGGCGAGCTGCGTGACGAGGACTGGCAGATGGTGCGCGCGATGGCCGAGGCCGTCACGCGGCGCTGGAACGAGGCCGACCACGGCATCTGGGAAGAGCGGCACGTGCCGCGGCACCGGGTGTACTCGCGCGTCATGTGCTGGGTGACGATCGACCGCGCGGTGAAGCTGGGCGAGAAGTACGGCCGCGGGATTCCCGGCGGCTGGCCCGCGCTGCGCGACCAGATCGCCGCCGACGTGCTGGAGCACGGCTGGAACGACGAGGTCCAGGCCTTCACCACCGCCTACGACGGCACGGATCTCGACGCGGCCTCGCTGTTCGTCGGCCTGACCGGCCTGATCGACCCGTCGGACCAGCGTTTCCAGCAGACGGTGACCGCGATCGAGGCGGAGCTGCGCAGTGGGTCCACTGTGTACCGTTACCGCCGCGACGACGGTCTGCCAGGCGGCGAGGGCGGCTTCCACATCTGTGCCGCGTGGCTGATCGAGGCGTACCTGCTCACCGGGCGGCGCACCGAGGCGCAGGAACTGTTCGACCAGATCGTGGCGGCGGCGGGCCCGACCGGCCTGCTCCCCGAGCAGTACGACCCGATCGCGGAACGCTCGCTGGGCAACCACCCGCAGGCGTACTCGCACCTGGGCCTGATCCGCTGCGCGAACCTCCTGGCCGAACACCCCGCCTGATTCTCGCGTTCGGCCTCCTTCACAGCGCTCAGCGCCGTGAAGGAGGCCTTCACTACCTTCCGCCCCCGGTGGCACGTCATGCCGTTAAGGCCACCTTACGGGCGTGTGACGCCCGTAAGG
>NZ_JBHYIK010000122.1:0-17807 GCF_042739735.1 Amycolatopsis sp. NPDC059027
TGCGGCAGATCGTTCTTGTGCACGGTGACGAGCTGGGAGATCTTGTAGCGCCACGTCTTCCCGCGCACGTCGACGACGGTGATCGCGCCGCCGATCTTCTCGTCCCACAGCTCCGCGAACGGGCCGGTCGCGCCGCGCCAGTTGACGTGCCCGGCGAACACGCTCGCCCCGCCGGCCGCGGTGAGGTCGGCACCCCACCACGTCGCCTCCCCGATGTTGTCCGGGATCGGCAGCTCCGCGTTCGGGCCGAGGTTCCTGCGCACCATCGTGGCGGTGCCGCCGCCGGGCAGCCGGATCGTGCCCGGCCGCTGCGGCGGTGGCGGGGACGGTGGTTGCGCGGCGGGCGACGCCGGAGCCGACGAAGACGTCGCCGGTGGCGGCGGCGACGTGCTCGGCGCGGAAGGCACCGCGGGAGAGCCTTTCGCGGCGGATACGGCGGCGGGGGCCGCTTCCGCGGTCCCCGCCACCATCGTCGTGGGCGGCCGGACGATCGCCGCGGCCACGAGCTCGACCGCGAGCACGCTCACGGCACCCAGCACGAAGCCGGTGGCCAGCCGACGACCAGTCACGAGCACCAACCTATCGCCGCGAGGACCGCCGCCGGGCCGCGACGCCGACCAGAGCCGAACCCAGCAGCGCGAGCGCGCCGAGACCGATCAAGCCTGGCGTCGAGTACTGCGTTTCGACGACGCCCTGCGCCATCGCGGTCGGCTTGTCGCCCGCCGGGATCGCGTGCGGGACCTCGTTGGGCACGTTGACCACGGACAGCGCGAGCGTCTCGCCCGGTTTCACCGAACCGCACTCGGACGGTGGATTGGCCGGGTCGAAGGCGTTCGTGTATCCCGGCGGTGCGCTCACCTCGACGACGCAGATGTCTTGCGGCGCCTGGATTTTCTCGACCGTCGCGACACCGGAGCCGTCGGTGGTGACCACGACGGGCTTGCCGTCGGGGCCGTTGAGCGGCTTGCCGTCCTGCCCGATCGCCGCCGCGGCCTTGTCCTTGCCGGTGATCCGCAGCTGCGCGCCCGCGATGCCCTTGCCGGTCTTCTTGTCCGTCTTGGTGACCTTGACCTGGGCCGGCTTCGCGATGTTCACCGCGCCCTGGACCTTCAGTTCCTTCTCGCCGCCGGTGGAGACGACGTTCTGGGTCGCCAGGCCGCTGCCCTGGGTCACCGGGAACTGCACGTACGGCCGGTCGGCGGGCGCGGACAGCGAACCGGCCAGCTGCGGGTGTTCGCCGGTCGGGGTCAGTTTGACGTTGATCGTCCCGTCCTGGCCGGTCAGCACCGTGACGTCCTTGGCGGCGGCCTGCGGGCTCGCGTTCCCGGTCTTGTCCTGCTCGGTCCCGGTCGCCTGGTCGCCGGTGTCCACCGAGGCGTCGGTGGCCGTGAGCTTCACCGGGACGTTCGGGATACCGGTGCCCTTGGCGTTCTTGACCGTGATCGTCCAAGGCGCCGGAGTGCCGATGTGCTGCTCGGTCGTGGGCGCGGCGATCTTCGCCGTCCACGGGCCGTGGTTGGCCTCGGCCTCCTTGGTCAGCTTGTCGACCGCTTCGACCGCGTCCTGGTGGTTGTTGGTCTTGTCCCCCAGCGTCGTCAGGTGCCAGTCGGCGTCGTAGCCGATCTTTTCCGGGGGCAGATTCGGGTTGAGGTCGTCCTTGCCCGGCCGGGGCGCGGAGGTCCACGAGTGCAGCAGGTGGGCGAGCGCGGCGGCCTCGGCGTTGTTCTTGGTGTCGCCGTAGCGCAGCAGCAGGTACGAGATGTTGGCGGCCTTGTCCGCGGGCAGGGCCTGGCCCCATTTGTCGCGGAGTTCGTCGCCGGGCTTGTACTTCTCGTTGCTGTCCGGTGCCTTGAGCTGGAAGCTCACGCAGAACACCTGCTTGCCGCCGACGATGTACGAGCCGAGCCAGTTGAAGTCGTGCCCTCCGTGCATGGCCTGGCCAGGTGTGATCTTGTAACCCACACCTTGCTGTGCGTCGGCGGATGCGGTGGGGGCGAAAGCTACGGACAGTGCGCCGAGGAGGCAGGTCGCGACCAGACCGGTGACCGCCTTTGGGCGTAGGGACCACCCCATGGTGTGTTGACTCCTTGCCATGTGTCCGCTTCGGCGCCCATACGCCGGAGGGCCCACACGATCGTCCAATGAGCGGCACGCCTTCGGTGAGGATCCGAACACGCGTGGTGAGACTCGACCCTGACGGCTGTCTTTGTCTAGGGGCCATCGGGGGACGGTCGATGAACGGTCGTGATCTGCCTCGCATACGGTGAAGCCCGCCGCTGGTGAACCGTCGAGTAAAGTCAGCTTTACTCAGTCGGGAACTGGCAGGCCGGAGTGGTCGTTGAACCCGATACAGGTGCCAGCAGATCCAGGAGGATCAGGTGCGTTCCAGTAGCAACCCGGCGTTCCGCAACCTGCCGCGTGGCGGAACCATGACCGGTGAGTACGGGCCCAACGTGGGCTTCAACCCTGCCCAGGGCTACCCCCAGGCCCAGGGTGGCGTACCCGGCTACGGCCCCGGGTATACGCCGACCGGCTCGGCCGACCGGCCGATGACCGTCGACGACGTCGTCATCAAGACCGGACTGAGCCTGGCCGTCGCGCTCGTGGCCGGTGTGCTCACCGCGCTGTGGGCACAGAGCCAGCTCGTCGTCACCGCCTCGGGGCGGGTCGCGCTTCCGGGCATCGTGCTCGGCGTCGCGATCGGCGCGCTGATCGTCGGTTTCGTCATCTCGCTGGTGATGATCTTCCGTGGCAAGCCGAGCGGTGTGATGACGCTGCTCTACTCGGGTGTCGAGGGTGTGTTCCTCGGCGCGCTGAGCGGTGTCTTCGAAGCGATCTACCCCGGTATCGCCCTGCAGGCGATCATCGGGACCGCGGGCGTGTTCATCGCGATGCTGGTCGTCTACAAGACCGGTGCGGTGAAGGTCACTCCCAAGCTGACCAAGTGGATCATCGGCGCCGTCGCGGGCGCCGCGATCCTGATGCTCGTCAACCTCATCACCGCGATGTTCTTCGGCTTCAACCCGCTGCGTGACGGCGGCCCGATCGCGATCATCTTCAGCCTCGTCGTCATCGGCATCGCCGCGTTCAGCTTCCTGCTCGACTTCGACCAGGCCGACCGGATGATCCGCGAAGGCATGCCGTCGAAGTGGGCCTGGTACGCCGCCTTCGGCCTGATGACCACGCTGGTGTGGCTGTACCTGGAGATCCTGCGGCTGCTGTCCTACCTACGCGACTAGCCGCTTTTCCTTTCCGGAGGCCACCCCCCGTATTTACGCGGGGTGGCCTCCGGTTTTTCGCGGGCTTTCGATGGCTGCGAGGCTGCCGGGTGTCGCGAACGACGCGGTGGAGACGTTGAACGTCCCGAACGGCGCGTTCGGGACACGCGTGCGGGCGGCGGGTGTGCCGAGGGACGCCCTTGGTGCGTTGGGTGCGACGGGGGCGTCCCTCGGTGCGGTGAGCGCACCGAAGGCGTCCCTGGGATCGCGGCGACGGCGTCGGCGTCGGCTTTGCTCCGTTCGTCGCACTCTGTGGGACGGGCTGTGTCGGCCCGATCACCAGCCCTAACCTGAGTCTCCCGATCAGCCCGATCTGCCGTGGAGTGCCAGGTGGCGACAACCGAATCCCCTGCCGGTGCCAAGAAGTTCCTCGACTTCCCGACGTCGTGCGCCGCCCCGTCGCCGAAGCCGGAGGAGCCGGTCCGGGTGATCCCGCTCGCGGTCGCGGGCGTGCTCGCGACCGGGCTCACCGCGTACGTCTGGGCAAGCCAGGGCGCGAAGTTCGGGGTGCTGCTGATTCTCGGGCTGTTGCTCGGGCTCGCGTTGTTCCATTCGCGCTTCGGGTTCACCTCCGCGTGGCGTCAGCTGATCGCCGTCGGCAACGGGCAGGGGCTGCGTGCCCACGCGCTCCTCCTCGGCACGGCGGCGACGCTCATCGCGCTGATCGCCGGCACCGGATCCGGGCTGTTCGGCAGCAAACCGGCGCCGACGGCGGGCGCGCTCGGGCTGTCGCTCTTCGTGGGCGCGACGATCTTCGCGATCGGCATGCAGCTCGGCGGCGCGTGCGCGTCCGGCACGTTGTTCGCGGTCGGGTCGGGACAGTCGACGATCGTGCTGACGCTCGGCGGGTTCATCGCCGGATCGGTGCTCTACACCTGGGCGTACCCGGTGCTGTCCGGCTGGCCGGAGTTCAAGGGCGTCCTGCTCGCCGACCACGTCGGCTGGTTCGGCTCGTGGGTGATCACGGTCGCGGTGCTCGCGGTGATCGTGCTGGGCACCAGGGCCGTGCAGAAACGGCGCACGCCGCCGCCGACCGGCGCGGTGCCGACCGCGCGTGGCTTCGCCAGGGTGTTCCGGGGTTCGTGGCCGATGCTCGCCGGCGCGCTCGTGCTCGGGGTCCTGGCCGCCGCGGTGTTCCTGGTCTCCGGCGGGATCTGGGGTGTCACCAGCGCGTTCAGCCTGTGGGGCGCGAAGATCCTCCAGGTGTTCGGGCTGCATCCGGAGCACTGGGAGTTCTGGCGGCTCAAGGCGAACGCGACGTCACTGAACGCGACCATCTGGAAGGACAAGACCAGCCTCACCGACATCGGGATCATGATCGGCGCCGGGGTCGCGGCCGCTGCGGCGGGCGCGTGGAAGATCCACAGCTCGATCCCGTGGCGGACGGCGCTGGCCGCGGTGCTCGGCGGGATCCTGATGGGGGTCGGCGCGCGGATGGCGGGCGGCTGCAACATCGGCGCGTACCTCGGCGGGATCTCGGTCGGCAGCCTGCACGGCTGGCTGTGGGGCGTTTTCGCGCTGGGCGGCACCTGGATCGGCATCCGGCTGCGGCCGCTGTTCGGGCTGGCGAATCCCGTCCCGTCCGACAGCGTCTGCTGAATTCGTCGCGGAAAGCGAGCGCGACAGCACACGGCGTGTGTTCGCGCAAGGGATTTCTTGCCGCGAGCGAAACTGGTTGGCAAAAGCAAGTTCCCATCGACTACCCTCGGTTGCGGAAGCAGGGGGATTCCGGGCGTATGCCGGATTTGCGCCTTCGCACTCGCCGAATAATGGGGACGGTTCTTTCCGTATGAGTTCGCAAGCTGGCCCGGCCGCGCCCGCCGCCGAGGACAAACTCGACCGCGACGTACTGAAGGTCGCGGTGGTGGTCGTCGCGGGCGCCATCATGGCGATCCTTGACGTCACGGTCGTCAACGTCGCGATGCAGAAGCTGATGATTCAGTTCAGCACGTCGTTCGACACCATCCAGTGGATCGCCACCGGCTACATGCTCGCGCTGGCGACGGTCATCCCGATCACCGGCTGGGCGGCCGACCGCTTCGGCACCAAACGGCTCTACCTGCTGGCGATCGCGTTCTTCCTGATCGGGTCGATGCTGGCCGGGCTGGCGTGGAACGTCGAGTCGCTGATCATCTTCCGGGTGGTGCAGGGCTTCGGCGGCGGCATGCTGATGCCCGCCGGGATGACGATGCTGACGCGCGCCGCCGGCCCGCAGCGGATCGGCCGCGTGATGTCCGTGATCAGCGTGCCGATGCTGCTCGGCCCGGTCTGCGGGCCGATCCTCGGAGGCTGGCTGGTCGACGCGGTGAGCTGGCGCTGGATCTTCTACATCAACGTGCCGATCGGCGCGGTCGCCATCCTGCTCTCGCTGAAACTGCTGCCCAAGGACTCGCCGGAACCCTCGCAGCGCTTCGACTTCCCCGGCCTGCTCATGGTTTCGCCGGGTCTCGCCGCGTTGATCTTCGGCGTTTCGCGCATCCCGGAGGCGGGCGGCGTCACCAACGTCGCGGTGTGGCTGCCCGGCCTCGCCGGCCTGGTCCTGCTGGTCGCGTTCGCGCTGCGCTCGATGCGGATCGCCAACCCGCTGCTCGACATGGGATTGTTCCGCAACAAGGCGTTCTCGATGTCGATGCTGACGATGGCGGTGTTCTTCATCGGCATGATGGGCTCGATGCTCTTGCTGCCGACCTACCTGCAGGTGGTGCGCGGCGAGTCGGCGCTGCAGTCCGGGCTGCTGATCGCGCCGCAGGCGCTCGGCGTCATGATCACGATGCCGCGGGCGGGCAAGCTCGCCGACAAGATGGGCCCGCGCAAGCTCGTGCTGCCCGGCGTGGCCGTGATGGTGCTCGGCATGGTCCCGTTCACGATGGTCACCGCGACCACTTCGTTCTTGGTGCTGCTGCCCGCGCTGTTCGTGGTCGGGCTCGGCATGGGCCTCACGATGGTGCCGGTGATGTCGGCCGCGCTGCAGCAGCTGGAACTCAAGGACATGGCGAAGGCGTCCACCGCGACCAACATCCTTCAGCAGACCGCGGGCGCCGTCGGCTCCGCGGTGATGTCGATCATCCTGGCCGCGTTGCTGGCCGGGAAGTTCGGCGTGCCGACCAGCCAGGGTCAGGTCGCCGCCACCATCGCGACGCAGAACCCGGCCACGCACGACGCGGCGGCGTCGATGGCCTCCGACGCCTTCGCGACCACCTTCGTGTGGGCGCTGGTGCTGATGGCGGCGAGCATCGTCCCGGCGTTCTTCCTGCCGCGCAAGGCCCCGGCCGCGCCTTCCACCCCCGCCGGCTCCGGTGCCGGCGAAGAGGCGGCCCCACCGGTCGTCGTCCACTAGCGACAAATGCCGTTAAGGCCACCTTACGGGCGTCGGACGCCCGTAAGGTGGCCTTAACGGCATTACCGGGTCAGGAGAGGCGTTCGAGGACCATGGCCATGCCCTGGCCGCCGCCGACGCACATCGTCTCCAGGCCGAACTGCTTGTCGTGGTGCTGCAGCGAGTTGATCAGCGTCGAGGTGATCCGCGCGCCGGTCATGCCGAACGGGTGCCCGACGGCGATCGCGCCGCCGTTGACGTTCAGCCGGTCGATGTCGATCCCGAGGTCGCGGTAGGACGGGATGACCTGCGCCGCGAACGCCTCGTTGATCTCGACGAGGTCGATGTCGCCGATGGACAGCCCGGCGCGGGACAGCGCCTGCTTCGACGCCTCGACCGGCCCGTAGCCCATGATCTCCGGCGACAGCCCGGAAACCCCGGTCGAAACGACGCGCGCGAGCGGCGTGATGCCCAGTTCACGAGCCTTCGTGTCGGACATGATCACGAGCGCGGCGGCGCCGTCGTTGAGCGGGCAGCAGTTGCCCGCGGTGACCCGGCCGTCGGGCCGGAACACCGGCTTCAGCCCCGAGACGCCTTCGAGCGTGACGCCCGCGCGCGGGCCGTCGTCCTTCGAGACGACCGTGCCGTCCGGGAGCGTGACCGGGGTGATGTCCTTGGCCCAGAACCCGTCCGCGATGGCCTTCTCGGCGAGGTTCTGCGACCGGACGCCGAACTCGTCCATGTCCTCCCGCGTGACGCCCTTGAGCCGCGCGAGGTTCTCGGCGGTCTGGCCCATCGCGATGTAGACGTCCGGGACCTTGCCCTCGGTCCGCGGGTCGGTCCAGGTGTCCGAGCCCTGCTCGGCGGTCGCCTGGGTGCGGGCCTCGGCCTCGGCGAACAGCGGGTTGTGCGTGTCGGGCCACGAGTCCGAGCTGCCCTTGCCGAAGCGGGACACGGTCTCGACGCCCGCCGAGATGAACACGTCGCCCTCGCCCGCCTTGATCGCGTGCAGTGCCATGCGGGTGGTCTGCAGGCTGGAGGAGCAGTAGCGGGTGATGGTGCACCCGGGCAGGTGGTCGTAGCCGAGCTCGACCGCGACGGCGCGGCCCATGTTGAAGCCGGACTCGCCGCCCGGCAGGCCGCAGCCCAGCATCAGGTCGTCGATGTCGGCCGGGTCCAGCTGCGGCACCTTGTCGAGCGCGGCGCGCACCATTTGCACCGCGAGGTCGTCGGGCCGCATGCTGACCAGCGACCCCTTGTTGGCGCGCCCGATCGGCGAACGCGCGGCGGAGACAATCACGGCTTCAGGCATCGCAGGACCTCTTCGTCGAGTACTGGAATAAGCGCTTGTTCACCATCTTGGGAGTGTGTGGCGCGGGTGACAAGCCGGGCGCGACGCGGAACACGTCCAAAAGGCGAACGCGGCTCCGGGAACGCTGGCACAATGCCCCGCCGTGACGAGCCATCGGGTGCTGTCGACGCGGACCATCCTGCTCTGGGGCGCCGGCCTCGTCGTCCTCGCGACGACGGCGGCGATCACCCTGCTCTCGACCCTCGGTGGCGGCAGACCGGAGGACTCGGCCCGGCTGGACGCGTTGCGCACCGCGGCCAACGTCGTCGTCGGCACCGGCGGCGCGGCCGCGCTCCTGCTCGCCGCGCGGCGTCAGCGCTCCGCCGAACTCGACCTGGTGCAGAAGGACCACGACGCCACCCAGCGTCGCGTGACCGAGATGTACAGCAAGGCCGCCGAACAGCTCGGCAGCGACAAGGCGCCCGTCCGGCTCGCCGGGCTGTACGCGCTGGAACGGCTCGCGCAGGAACACGAGGAACAGCGGCAGACCATCGTCAACGTCCTGTGCGCCTATCTGCGGATGCCGTTCCAGCACGATCCCGAGGACGAGGAGAACCGCCAGGAACTCCAGGTACGCCGCACCGCGGAACGCGTGCTGACCCTGCACCTGCGGCCGGGCAAGGACGACGAGAACCCCGCCTACTGGCCGGATGTCGATCTCGATCTGGTCGGCGCGACGCTCACGAACTTCACGTTCACCCACTGCCGCGTCCGGTCCGCGGTGTTCTACGGCGCCACCTTCGTGGGAACGACGTCGTTCCGTGGCACGTCGTACGTGAGCAAAGCGGATTTCAAGAACACGGTCTTCGACGGCCTGGTCGACTTCCGCACGGTGGACTTCGGCGCGGCCGGGGGTTCCTTCGCCGGCGCCAGGTTCGAGAACGAGGTCGACTTCGGCGAGAAGACCGAGGCCCGGCTGACCGGGGCCGCGACACGGACGGACCACGGGCTCCGCCGCAAATGGCCCCGCGGCTGGACGGAACGGGCACGGGCCGGTGACGACGTCTGGTCCGATCTGGTGGCAGGCCCTTCCCCCGAACGGCCATCGGCCGATAGCGTGGCCGTTGATGGCTGACACCGACTGAACTGAAATGCCGACATCCGGAGGGACGCTCATGGGAGCCCTTCACCGCTGGAGCCGCTGCCGGAGCAGCGCGCCGCTCCTCGTCACCTGCCGAGGCGGGACCGGGGACGCACGGTGCGTGCGGGCCGGTTTCCAGGACGGGACGGCGTTTCGACGTGCCACGGCCCTCCGGCCGGGCACCGGTGGGTAGCGGCTTGGCTGTCGCACGGTTCTCGCCAGTGGCCGGACGGACCTCGTGGGACGTCGCCGCCGGACCGACGCGCACCTGGAGCCGTCCGCCGCTCGCGTGACCGGTTTCGCCTTGGCTGGACAATGGCGGGCTCGCTCTGGTTACCCATCCGACCGAAAGTAGGCGGATACGGTGCGTGACCGACCTGCTCGTAAGTACCCGTTTCCGCCGTGGCTGCCGTCGGATTGGTAACGAACGGCGCAGTAGGCTGTGCGCGTGGATTACGTCGAGCACATCGCCGATCTGGTGGGCAACACCCCGCTGGTCAAGCTGAACGCACTGGCCGAGGGGCTACAGCCGCTCGTGCTGGCCAAGGTCGAGTACTTCAACCCCGGCGGGAGCGTGAAGGACCGCATCGCGCTGCGCATGATCGAGGCGGCCGAGCGCTCCGGGGAGCTGAAGCCCGGCGGCACGATCGTGGAGCCGACCTCGGGCAACACCGGTGTCGGGCTCGCCATGGTCGCCCAGCGCAAGGGCTACCAGTGCGTCTTCGTCTGCCCGGACAAGGTCAGCGAGGACAAGCGCAACGTGCTCAAGGCGTACGGCGCGCGGGTCGTGGTGTGCCCGACCGCGGTGCCGCCGGAACACCCGGACTCCTACTACAACGTGTCCGACCGGCTGGTCCGCGAGATCGAGGGCGCCTGGAAACCCAACCAGTACGCCAATCCGCAGAACCCGGAGAGCCACTACCACTCGACCGGCCCCGAGCTGTGGCGTCAGACCGAGGGCAGGATCACGCACTTCGTCGCGGGCGTCGGCACCGGGGGCACCATCTCCGGCACCGGGCGTTACCTCAAGGAGGTCAGCGACGGCCGGGTACAGGTCGTCGGCGCCGACCCGGAGGGTTCGGTGTACTCGGGCGGCAGCGGGCGGCCGTATCTCGTCGAGGGCGTGGGCGAGGACTTCTGGCCGGAGACCTACGACCGGGAAATCGCCGACGAGATCATCGCCGTCTCCGACGCGGACTCCTTCCAGACCACCCGGCGTCTCGCGCTCGAAGAGGGCCTGCTGGTCGGCGGCTCGTGCGGGATGGCGGTGGCCGCCGCGCTGAAGCTCGCCGAGCGGCTCGGGCCCGAGGACGTCATCGTGGTGCTGCTGCCCGACGGCGGCCGCGGCTACCTCACCAAGGTGTTCAACGACGCGTGGATGTCCTCCTACGGCTTCCTGCCCCCGGACTCCTCGGGTGCCACGGTCGGCGACGTCCTCACGCGCAAGAGCGGGTCGCTGCCGAACCTGGTGCACAGTCACCCGAACGAGACCGTCGCCGAGGCGGTCGCGATCTTCTCCGAGTTCGGTGTCAGCCAGATGCCGGTGGTCAGCGCCGAGCCGCCGGTGATGGCCGCCGAGGTCGTCGGCGCGGTCAACGAACGCGACCTGCTCGACGCGCTGTTCACCGGCAAGGCCCAGCTCGCCGACCGGCTGGAGACGCACATGTCGCCGCCGTTGCCCACGATCGGTGCTGGTGAGCAGGTCGGCGCCGCGATGACCGCGCTCGAGGGCGCGGACGGCGCGCTGGTGCTGATCGACGGCAAACCCGCTGGTGTGGTGACCCGGCACGACCTGCTCAGTTTCCTCGCCGGACGCTAGAAGGGGTCTCATCGCTCGGGCACACCGAGGTGTTACCGGCGGTTGACCCGGCTATCCGATAGCGTGTGCCGTGGTTAGAACTTTTTCGTGTCCTCGTCAAGGGGGTTCAAGACCCAAATGAGTGCTCCGCAGCCACCGAACCAGCCGTGGGGTGGCGGCCAGCCACCGCAGGGCCCGCCGAGTGGCCCCCAGCCGCAGCAGGACAGTCCGTTCGGCTCGCCGGAACCGACCCAGGTCGTCCAGCCGGCCCAGCCGCAACAGCCGCAGGGCGGCCAGTTCGGTGAGACGCCGGAGCCGACCCAGGTCGTGCAGCCGGTGCAGCAGCAGGGCGAGGGCGGGCAGCCCGCACAGCAGGGCGACGCGAACGCGACCCAGCTGGTGAACCCGGTCGGGGGCGGCGACGCGCCCGGCGCGGAGTCCACCCAGCTGGTGCCGCCCGGCTCGCAGCCGCCCGCCATCCCGTACGCCCCGCCGCCGAGTGCGGCCGACAACCCCGCCGCGGTCGGCGGGTTCGGCCAGCCGCAGCCGGGCTACGGGCAGCCGGGTGCCTACGGCCAGCCGCAGCCCGCGTACGGCCAGCCCGGTCAACCGCAACCGGGTCAGCCCGGCCAGCCCCAGGGCTTCGGTGCTCCGGGCGGCTTCGGCGGCCCGCCGCCGGGTGGCGGCTTCGGCCAGCCCGCGCCGGCGTTCGGCGCCGCTCCCGCCGGGGGTGGCGGCAACGCGCTGTACGGCTACATCGCCGGTGGCGTCGTCGCGCTGCTCGGCCTGATCGCGCTGATCTTCTCGTTCGTCTACCTCGGTGACGCCAGCGACTACTCGAAGCTGTTCGATCGCGCGCCGAACCAGGACGCGATCGACAAGTTCCTCGACAAGGCGGGCATCGTCGGATCCGGCACGGTCTGGCTCTACGTGATCCTGATCCTGCTCGGTTCGCTGATCTCGCTCGCGGGCGGCGTCGGGCTCGCGCTCGCGAGCAAGCTGAGCGGCACCATCAAGACGATCGTGCCGTTCGTCGTGCTCGGCGGTGGCGTGATCCTGGCGCTGTTCTCGCTGCTGCTGAAGATCGGCCTGACGCCGAACGACGACTTCCTGCAGCAGTTCGGGGCCTCGGCCAAGGACGCGACCGGCGGCGGGATCCCGCCGCTGATCCTGGGCATCCTGATCCTGATCGTCGGTGTGCTCGCGGTGATCCCGGCGACAGCGCAGTTCGTCGGCCTCGGTGGCGGTTCGACGCCGTCCGGCCCCGGTGCGCCCGGTCCGTACGGCGCCCCGCAGGGCGGCTTCGGTCAGCCCGGCGGCCAGCCGGGTGGTTTCGGCCAGCCGGGGCAGCAGCCGGGCTACGGCCAGCCGCCGCAGCAGCCCTACGGTCAGCCGGGCGGGCATGACCCGTCCAGCGGCGGGTTCGCGCAGCCGGGTCAGCAGCCCGGTGGTTTCGGCCAGCCGGAGCAGCAGCCGGGCTATGGCCAGCCGCCGCAGCAGCAGCCGGGTTACGGCCAGCCGCCGCAGCAGCCCTACGGTCAGCCGGGCCAGCCGCAGCAGCCCGGATACGGCCAGCCCCCGCAGGGCTACGGTCAGCAGCAGCCGGGCCAGCAGGGCCCGCCGAGCGGAGGCTTCGGCCAGCCACCCCAGCAGTGGTGATCCGCTAGACCACCCGTGATGCCCCCGGCCGCCCGGCCGGGGGCATCACGTCTTCATACCGTCCGTCGTTTGGGGTCCACGGCGGAGTTTCCCGGGCTAGGGTGAGCGCCGTCCTTGCGCCGACAGCCTGACGGGAGAGCCGTGACCGGTCCGTACGGATACCCAGCACCGCAGCCAGGTCTCCCTTACGGAGCCCCCGCACCGCGCCCGACGGGAGCGACGGCCGTCCTCGCCGCGCTGTTCGGCCTGCTGGCCGCGGTGGCCTCGGGCTACGTGCCGGTCACCCTGTTCATCGACCTCCCGTCCGGGCTCAGCCTCGGTGACCTGCCGCCGTTGGTGCTCGTCGGCCTCGCTTGTTACCTCGTCGCCGGGCTGCTGCTGCTCGTCGGCGCGTTGTCGACGTTCTTCCGCGCGACCGCGGGCGCGATCCTCCTGCTGCTCGGGGCGCTGCTGGCGATCGCGGCGATCCTGCTCGAACCCGTTGCCGTTTCGACCTACGAGAGGTACTTCACCGCCGTCTTCCGCCTGCGGAACTTCGCCGCCTACGACCGTGTCGCGCTCATGGCACTCGCACCGCTGACGCTGCTTTTCTCGGTCCTGCCGCCGACGTTCAAATACCTGCGTCATCGTCCGCAAGCCGTCCTGCCGCCGTACGGTCAGGGACCGCAGGGGTACTCCCCGCCGCGGCAGTGGTGACCTGGCACTCCCACGCGTGAAGAACCCGCCGGGAGGCACGCCGGACCGGTACGCTCCGCTGCAGGGTGGTCACCGGCTTGGGGGTGACCGAAGGGCGAGGGGAACACCGTGTCGTATCCGCAGTACCCGGGACAGCAGCCGAACCAGGGACAGCCCGGGGTACCGCCGCAGTATCCGCCGTCGGGCGGTTATCCGGTGCCGGGGCAGCAGCCCGCCTACGGCCAGCCCTACCCCGGCGGCTATCCGCAAGGGCCCGGTTTCGTTCCCCCGCACCAGAAACCGAGCGGCGTCACGGCGATCTTCGCCGGCGTGCTCGCGGTGCTGGGCGGTGTGTACTACCTCGTCAGCGCGGTCGTCCAGATCATCGCCCTGTTCGCCGTCAGCCACCGCTACGCGTCGTGGATCGTGTTCATCACGACGTTCCTCTACCTCGTACTCGCCGGGCTGCTGCTCGCCGGTGGCATCCTGCTGTTCCTCAAGAAGCCCGCGGGCCGGATGCTCGGCATCGTCGGCAGCGCCCTGGCGATCGCGGTGGTGCTCCTCGGGTTCGTGCTGAGCCTGGTCGGCCTGAGCGCGTTCCGGCACTTCAGCGGCAGCATGGTCGCCGGGGCGGGGATCGTGGCGCTCGTGTTCGTCGTCATCCCGGCGACCGCCACGCTGGTGCTGTCGCTGGTGCGCCCGACCGCGGTGTGGGTCGGGAAGGCACAGCCCGCCGGGGTGTACCCGCCGGGCGGCGGCTACCCGCAGCAGTACCCGCGGTAACGCGCGATGGCTTACCCCTATCCGCCGCCCCCGGCGGCGCCGCGCCAGCCGCTCAAGACCGGTGTGACCGCGATCGTCACGGCCGTGCTGGGCCTCGCGCTCGGCGGAGCCGTGTTCTCGAAGCCGATTGTGGCGCTCATAACGCTGCCCAAGGGCACCTCCGTCGGGGACCTCAGCGGTGGCTCCATCGCCGCGCTCGGCCTGTTCCTCCTGTTCGGGATCATCCTGCTGGTAGGCGGGATCCTGGTGTTCGCGCGCGCCGCCGGCGGGCTGGTGACGCTCATCGTGGGCACCACGTTCACGATCGCGCTCGGCTGGCTCGAACCGCTCTTCTACGACGTGCGGTACGGCCGGTTCCTCAAGGCGTCCTTCGAGTTCAAGATCGCGACCGCGTACGGCACCGTCGCCTGTGTGACCCTCGCGCCGGTCGTGCTCGTACTCGCCGTGGTGGCCTTGGTGCTGCGCCCGATCCGCCGTAAGCGCGCCGCGGTGGCCGCCGTCGGTGGTCCGCCGTTCGCGACGCCGACGCGGCCGGAGTTGCCCGCGGTACGGCTTCTCCGGCTGGGCACGGCCGGTGTGTTCGCTCTGCTCGCGATGGTCGCGATCGTGCTGTCGGCCGTTTCGCGGAAGACGTGGCGGCACGCCGGGGTGTTCTGGCTGATCGTGGAACTGGTGGCGTGGGCGGTCGTGCTCGCCGGTGCCGCCTGCCTGGTCGCCGGTAAGAAGGCGGCCTCGCTGCTCACCCTCGGTGGTGCCGCCCTCGCGCTCGTCGGCGCGGTCGTGGAGGTGAGCTACGGGAGCAGCGCCTGGGTGCTGCTCGTGCTCGCGCTGGTGGCCTGCGCCGCCGGTGCCGCGCTGCTCAGTCCATACATCGGGATGCTGATCGGCGTCGCCGCACCGGCTCTGCCGGGCGGTCACACCCCGCCGCAACCACCTCACCAGCAGTATCCGCCGTCGCAGCCGCCGGGCCGGTGGTGAACTTACTCCCACTTACTGGGATTGTCGGAGGTTCCCCGTACCCTGGTGGCATGGTCGACGACTACTCAGCGCTGGGTTTCGAGACACGTGCCATCCATGCCGGGCAGCAGCCCGATCCGCGCACGGGTGCCGTCATCGTGCCGATTTACCAGACCTCGACGTACGCCCAGGACGGCGTCGGTGGCACCCGCGAGGGTGACTACGAGTACTCGCGCACCGCGAACCCGACCAGGACGGCGCTGGAGCAGGCGCTCGCCGCGCTGGAAGGCGGCAGGCACGCGCTGGCCTTCGCCTCCGGCATGGCCGCGTCCGACGCCGTGCTGCGCACCGTGCTGCGGCCGGGTGACCACCTCGTGCTGGGGAACGACGCGTACGGCGGCACGTTCCGGCTGATCGACAAGGTGCTGAGCCTGTGGGGCATCGAGCACACCGTCGCCAATCTGTCCAATGTGGACGAAGTGCGGGCGGCGATCCGGCCGGAGACCAAGCTCGTCTGGTGCGAGTCGCCCACGAACCCGCTGCTCGGCATCGCCGACATCGCCGCGCTGGCCGGTGTCGCGCACGAGGCCGGTGCCCGGCTGGTCGTCGACAACACCTTCGCGACCCCGTACCTGCAGACGCCGCTGGCGCTGGGCGCGGACATCGTCGTGCACTCGACCACCAAGTACCTCGGCGGGCACTCCGACGTCGTCGGCGGCGCTGTGGTGACCAATGAGGACGAGATCCGCGAGCAGCTGTTCTTCCTGCGCAACTCGGCGGGCGCGGTGCCCGGCCCGTTCGACGCGTGGCTCACCCTGCGCGGGCTCAAGACGCTCGCGCTGCGCATGGAGCGGCACAGCGACAACGCCGAGAAGATCGTCCAGGCGCTGGTGAAACACCCCAAGGTGGTCAAGGTCTACTACCCAGGCCTTCCCGAGCACCCCGGTCACGAGACGGCGGCCAAGCAGATGCGCCGGTTCGGCGGCATGGTGTCGTTCAGCCACGTCGACGGCGAACAGGCCGCGCTGGAGGTGGCGTCCCGGACGAAGCTGTTCATCCTGGCCGAATCCCTCGGCGGGATCGAGTCGCTGATCGAACACCCCGGCCGGATGACTCACGCGAGCACTGCGGGCTCCACACTGCAGGTGCCCGCCGATCTGCTGCGGTTGTCCGTCGGGATCGAGGACGGCCGCGACCTGGTCGCCGACCTGCTCGCCGCGCTGGACTGAGAGAACCTACGGGCGGTAGTTGCCGGGCTGGGCGTCCGCACCGGATGCCTGGCCCGAGGGCGCGTGCGGCGCGGGCGGCAGTTCTTCGCCGTTCACGCAGCCGCCGACCAGCTCGATGTGGTTGTCGTGGCGGATGTACTGCGCGGGCGCCGCGCACCCCGCCCTGTCGACCGTGAAGACGGCCGCCCCGGTCAGCGCCGCGGCGGACAGCACTCCGACGACGAGGGACAGCACGCCGGCGGAGCGGGTCGCGCGCACCGGTCGAGCGGTGTTCGCGTGGTCACCCGTTGCCATATTCGCTCCCTGATCAGCCGTCGCCGCCGCGTCCAGGGTACTCGGCCCGCCGTGGTCCCAGCCCGCATGTCCGGTAAGTGGCATCATCCGGTGCCATGGAACTCGTCAGCCTCGAGAGGATCCGGGAAGCCCGGGAACTTCTCGAAGGGATCACCCGGGTCACGCCGATGGAGCACGCGCGGGATCTCCGCCGGTTGCACGGTGGTCCGGTGTACCTGAAGTGCGAGAACCTGCAGCGCACCGGGTCGTTCAAGATCCGCGGAGCCTACACCCGGATCCACGGGCTGAGCGAGGAGGAACGCGCCAGGGGTGTGGTCGCGGCCAGCGCGGGCAACCACGCGCAGGGTGTCGCGCTCGCTTCGTCCTTGCTGGGCACCAAGGCGACCGTGTTCATGCCGCTGCGTGCGCCGCTGCCGAAGCTCGCGGCCACCCGGGGCTACGGCGCGGACGTCCACCTGCACGGCGCCGTTCTGGAGGAGACGCTGGCCGAGGCGATCTCGTTCGGCGACCGGACCGGCGCGGTGTTCATCCACCCCTTCGACCATCCCGACGTCATCGCGGGCCAGGGCACGGCCGGCCTGGAAATCCTCGACCAGGTCCCCGGCGCTCGCACGGTGCTCGTCTCCACCGGCGGAGGCGGGCTCGTCGGCGGGGTCGCTTCGGCGGTGAAGGCCGTCAAGCCGGACGTCCGGATCGTCGGCGTCCAAGCCGAGGAAGCCGCCGCGTTTCCGCCCTCGCTGGCGGCCGGTGCGCCGGTCCGGTTGCGCCAACTGTCCACAATGGCCGATGGGATCGCGGTCGGCGAGCCGGGCCCGGTCAGCTACGCGCATGTGTCGTCCCTTGTGGACGACATCGTGACCGTCTCCGAAGAATCGTTGTCCCGCGCGGTGTTGCTGTGCCTGGAACGGCGCAAGCTCGTCGTCGAACCGGCGGGCGCCGCCGCGGTCGCCGCGCTGCTGCAGCACCCCGGCGCGTTCGAACCGCCGGTCGTCGCGATCCTCTCCGGTGGCAACGTCGATCCCGTGCTGCTGGTGCAGATCGTCCAGCACGGCATGACGGCTGCCGGGCGCTACCTCAAACTCCACCTGCGCGTCCCCGACCGTCCCGGCTCGCTGGTGGCGGTGCTCTCGTGCGTGAGCGAACTCGGCGCGAACGTCCTCGACGTCGAACACTCGCGCATTTCCGGCTCGCTCGCGCTCGGCGAGGTCGACGTCTCGCTCGCGCTGGAAACCCGCGGTCCCGAACACTGCGAAGACGTCGTCGCCGCCCTCGAACACGCCGGGTACACCGTGGTCTGAAATGCCGTTAAGGCCACCTTACGGGCGTCAGACGCCCGTAAGGTGGCCGTAAAGGCCTGTCCCGGCCAGGGTGTGCGCGGCGCGCCGG
>NZ_JBHYIK010000123.1:0-17754 GCF_042739735.1 Amycolatopsis sp. NPDC059027
CCGCCTCCCCCCCGGTGTTGTTTCTTTACACCCACTCCCCCAAACCCCCTCCCGGCCCCCCGGGGCCGGGGGCCGCCGGGGCCCCCTCCGGTGAAACTCCGCCCGAAAGAGTCAGGAACGGGTCATCTTGCGCAGCACGTACTGCAGGATGCCGCCGTTGCGGTAGTAGTCCGCCTCACCCGGGGTGTCGATGCGGACGTCGGCGTCGAACTCCACCTTGGTGCCGTCGGCCTTCGTGGCGGTGACGTGCACGGTGCGCGGGGTCTCGCCCTCGTTCAGCTTCGTGATGCCGGAGATGTCGAACGTCTCCGTGCCGTCGAGCTTGAGCGACGCGGCCGACTCGCCCTGCGGGAACTGCAGCGGGATGACGCCCATGCCGATGAGGTTCGACCGGTGGATCCGCTCGAACGACTCGGTGATGACCGCGCGGACGCCCAGCAGCGAGGTGCCCTTGGCCGCCCAGTCACGCGACGAACCGGAGCCGTACTCCTTGCCGCCCAGGACGACCAGCGGCGTTCCGGCGGCGGCGTAGTTCTGCGCCGCGTCGTAGATGAACGCCTGCGGCGCGCCCTCCTGCGTGAAGTCGCGGGTGTAGCCGCCCTGCACGTCGTCAAGCAGCTGGTTGCGCAGCCGGATGTTGGCGAAGGTGCCGCGGATCATCACCTCGTGGTTCCCGCGCCGGGAACCGTAGGAGTTGAAGTCCTTGCGCTCGATGCCGTGCTCGACCAGGTACTGCGCGGCCGGGGTGCCCGGCTTGATCGCGCCGGCGGGGGAGATGTGGTCGGTGGTGACCGAGTCGCCCAGCTTCGCCAGCACCCGCGCACCGGAGATGTCGGTGACGGGGGCGGGCTCGGCGGCCATGCCCTCGAAGTACGGGGGCTTCCGGACGTAGGTGGAGTTCGCGTCCCACTCGAAGGTCTTGCCCTCCGGGGTGGGCAGCGACTTCCAGCGCTCGCCACCGTCGAAGACGTCCGCGTAGTCCTTGGTGAACATCTCCTGCGTGATCGCGTAGTCGATGGTCTCCTGGATCTCCTGCGCCGACGGCCAGATGTCCTTCAGGAACACGTCGTTGCCGTCGGTGTCGGTGCCCAGCGGCTGGGCGGCGAAGTCGAAGTCCATCGTCCCGGCGAGCGCGTAGGCGATGACCAGCGGCGGCGACGCCAGGTAGTTCATCTTGACGTCCGGGTTGATTCGGCCTTCGAAGTTCCGGTTGCCCGACAGCACCGAGACGGCGGTGAGGTCGTTCTCCTGGATCGCGGCGGAGATCTCGTCCGACAGCGGGCCGGAGTTGCCGATGCAGGTGGTGCAGCCGTAGCCGACCAGGTGATAGCCCAGCTTCTCCAGGTACGGCCAGAGGTTGGCCTTGGTGTAGTAGTCGGTGACGACCTGCGAGCCGGGCGCCATCGACGTCTTGACCCACGGCTTGACCGTGAGGCCCTTCTCGACGGCGTTGCGGGCGAGCAGCGCGGCGCCGAGCATGACCGACGGGTTGGACGTGTTGGTGCACGAGGTGATCGAGGCGATCACGACGGCGCCGTGGTCGAGGATGAACTCGCCGCGGTCGGCGCTGGACACCTTGACCGGCTTGCTCGGGCGGCCGCTGCCGCCGTTGGCGGCCGACTGGATGTCGACGGCGTCCTCGTCCTTGAACGACAGTGCGGCCGGGTCGGAGGCCGGGAACGACTCCTCGACGGCCTCGTCGACCTTGGTGTGCGGGGTCTCCTGCTCGCCGTCCACGTAGTCGTGGATCGACTTGCGGAACGACGACTTCGCGTCGGACAGCTCGATGCGGTCCTGCGGGCGCTTCGGGCCGGCGATGGACGGGACCACAGTGGACAGGTCCAGCTCGAGGTACTCGGAGTACGAGGCCTCGTGCGACGGGTCGTGCCAGAGGCCCTGCTCCTTGGCGTACGCCTCGACGAGCGCGACCTGCTCCGCGGAGCGGCCGGTCAGCTTCAGGTAGCGGACGGTCTCCTCGTCGATCGGGAAGATCGCCGCGGTGGAGCCGAATTCGGGGCTCATGTTGCCGATGGTGGCGCGGTTGGCCAGCGGCACCTGGGCGACGCTCTCGCCGTAGAACTCGACGAACTTGCCGACCACGCCGTGGCGGCGCAGCATCTCGGTGATCGTCAGCACGACGTCGGTCGCGGTGACCCCGGCGGGGATCTCGCCGGTCAGCTTGAAGCCGACCACGCGCGGGATGAGCATCGACACCGGCTGGCCCAGCATGGCCGCCTCGGCCTCAATCCCACCTACTCCCCACCCCAAGACGCCAAGGCCGTTGACCATGGTGGTGTGCGAGTCGGTGCCGACGCAGGAGTCGGGGTAGGCCTGGCCGTTGCGCGACATCACGGTGCGCGCGAGGTGCTCGATGTTGACCTGGTGCACGATGCCGGTGCCCGGCGGGACGACCTTGAACTCGTCGAAGGCGCCCTGGCCCCAGCGCAGGAACTGGTAGCGCTCGCGGTTGCGCTCGTACTCGATCTCGACGTTGCGCTCGAAGGCGTCGGCGCGGCCGAACACGTCGATGATCACCGAGTGGTCGATGACCAGCTCGGCGGGCGCGAGCGGGTTGACCTTGTCCGGGTCGCCGCCGAGGTCGGTGACCGCCTCGCGCATGGTGGCGAGGTCGACGACGCACGGCACGCCGGTGAAGTCCTGCATGATCACGCGCGCGGGCGTGAACTGGATCTCGATCGACGGATCGGCGCTGGGATCCCAGCCGCCGAGCGCGCGGATGTGGTCGGCGGTGATGTTCGCGCCGTCCTCGGTGCGCAGCAGGTTCTCGAGCAGGATCTTCAGGCTGTAGGGCAGGCGCTGCGAGCCCTCGACCTTGTTCAGGCGGAACACCTCGTACGAGGCGTCGCCCACCTTCAGCGTGTCTTTGGCGCCGAAGCTGTCCTTGCTGGCAGGTGCAGTCACGTCTAACTCCAGTGGCATGGACTCGCGCCGTTACGACGTCCGTCCCGGGTCAGTTCGGTGTGTGGTTCTCGGTCTTCTGGCGGGGAGCCGTCGGGTCGGCTCCGACCGAGTTTTGCGCATCCCCACCGTAGGTCCGGATGCGGGATGGCACACCTCGTCCGTCCCCTCAAACAGTACGCGTGTCCTGTTTTCACTTCAAGACGACACGCCTGTGACACGGGCCGTGCGGACACACCTGGCCGCAGGGGTCACCCGATATGGGGATTTGTTGCCTACGGTGTGTAAGTTTCTGATGGTGCTTCTGATAATGATGTGACAGCAGGGGCATCGGATGTCTATGACCGATGTGTGACCGACTGGGAGGTGGCGGATCGTGCCGATCCGGCGGGGCGAGCGGGACGGGGTCCGGAGAGGGCTGACCGTCGGCGCGTTCGGGCTGGCGATCCTGCTCGGGGTCACCGGTGTGGGTGCCGCGGCGCCGCCCCCGCCGCCGAATCCGAGCGATTCGGAAATCGATGCCGGCAAGGCCGCGGCCAACGCCAAGGCGGGCGAGGTCGGCAAGCTCACGAACCAGCTGGCGCAGGCCGAGCAGCGGCTCACCCAGTTGCAGAGCGACCTCGAGTCGAAGCAGGAGCTGGCCAACAAGGCGCGCGTGGACATGGAAGCCGCGCAGGACGCCGCCTCGCAGGCCGACCGCGACGCGAAGAACGCACGGACCGAGGCCGACGCGGCCGCCGGCGCCATCGAGAAGGCGCGCGCCGACCTCAAGACGTTCGCCACCGCGAGCTTCGAGCAGGGCAGCACGATCGGATCGGTGTCGGCCTACCTCGGTTCGAACAGCCCGAAGGACATGCTTTCGCGGGCGCAACTGCTGGAGGCGGTCGGCGGCAAGCGGCTGAACGCGCTGGAGGCGTTGCAGCAGGCGCAGACGGAGAAGTCCAACAAGGACGCCGCGGCGCGCAAGGCGCTCGACGTCGCCCAGCAGAAGCAGGCCGCCGCGCAGCAGGCGAAGGCGGGCGCGGACGCCGCGCAGGCGACCGCCGTCGAGGCGCGGCGGAACCAGGCCGCGCAGAACGGCCAGCTCGAGGCGCAGAAGTCCGATGTGGAGCAACAGCTCTTCACCGCGCAGCAGAAGGTCGACGGCCTCCAGGGCCAGCGTCAGCGCTACGAGGACTGGCGCGCGCAGAAGGCGCGCGAGGAAGAGGAGCGGGCCCGTCAGGCCGCGCTGCGCAACTCGGGCAGTGGCAATAGCGGTGGAGGCGGCGGCGCGTGGCGCGACCCGGGCCCGTCGGCTCCGGCGGGCGCGACGGTCGAGGCCGTGATCGCGCGGGCGATGTCCAAGCTCGGCCTGCCCTACGCCTGGGGCGGCGGCAACGCGAGCGGCCCGACCTACGGCATCCGCGACGGCGGGGTCGCCGACGCCTACGGCGACTACAACAAGATCGGCTTCGACTGCTCGGGCCTGATGATCTACGCGTTCGCCGGGGTGCGTTCCCTGGTGCACTACAGCGGTTACCAGTACACCTCGGGGCGCCAGGTCCCGATCTCCCAGATGCGCCGCGGCGACATGCTGTTCTGGGGTTACCCTGGCAACGTCCACCACGTCGCGCTGTACCTCGGCGGCGGGCAGATGATCGAGGCGCAGGAGTCCGGGACGGTCGTGCACGTGACGTCGGTGCGCTACGGCGAGATCATGCCGTACGCCACGCGTCTCATCGGCTGACCGGTCCTGGTACCGCGGGCGGAGCCGGTGTGCGAGGCTCGGCGGGTGCGTCCTTCCCTGTTCGAATTCGCCGGTGGCGAGCCCGCGTTCCTGGCGCTCGCCACCGCACACCACGTGCGGTGCCTCGCCGACCCCGAGCTGAATCACCCGTTCTCCCATCCGGACCAGGACCCGCGGCATGTCGAACGGCTGGCGGCGTACTGGGCCGAGGTCATGGGCGGGCCGCCGCGGTACTCCGAGTCGTGCGGGGACCACACCGCGATGCTGGCGATGCACTCCGGCAACGGCGACATGAGCGATCTCGGCCGCCGGTTCGTCGAGTGCTTCGTGCACGCGGCCGACGACGCGGGGCTGCCGGACGATCCGGCGTTCCGGGCGGCGCTGCGCGCGTACATGGAGTGGGCGGTCGCCGAGGTTCTGTCCTATCCGGACGACGGGGTCCCCGCCGGGCTGTCGATGCCGCGCTGGACCTGGGACGGGCTGCGGGACTGAATGCGGTACGCGGGAATCGTGCTGGCGGGCGGCCGCGCGCGACGGCTGTCCGGAGTGGACAAACCGGCGCTGGTGGTGGGCGGGACTTCGTTGCTGGCCAAGGCGATCGAGGCGCTCTCGGGCGCCGAACGGATCGTGGTGGCCGGGCCGGAGCGGCCGGGCTTCGGTGACGTCGTGTGGACGCGGGAGGCGGAGCCGGGCAGCGGGCCGGTCGCGGCGCTGGCGGCCGGACTCGCCGAGATCCCGGCGGACGTCGAGCGGGTGGTCGTGCTGGCGGCGGATCTGCCCGGCGTCCGGAAGTCCACTGTGGACCGGTTGCTCGCCGGGCTGGGCACGCGGGACGGCGCGGTGCTGCTCGACGAAACCGGGGAACGGCAGTGGCTGCTGGGCGCGTGGCAGGCCGGTGCGCTGCGCGAAGCACTGCCGGAGCAGGCCGAGAACGCGTCGCTGCGGCGCACACTGGGCGGTCTGGAGATCGCCGAGGTCCTCGCCCGGCGGGGGGAAGCCGACGACATCGACACGCCGGGGGACCTCGAGCGGCATTCCTGACGTCTTCACAACTGTCACACCGGCGATGTTGTTGACTGACGTCGCGGGCCGCCGTGCCCCGCCGCCGGGGGAGGCAGTACCGTCGCACCGCAGGCGTGATCACCGTCGCGGCGCCCAGCTCGCCGTCTCGCGGTGGAGTGGAGACACACAGGAGGCAGAGTGACCGAGGCCGGCTACGCCGAGGGTGGCAACGGGCAGCAGGCCCCGACACCGGCACGGGACGCCCAGCTGCTGGAGCGGACCGTGTTCGAGGTCAAGCGCATCATCGTCGGCCAGGACAGACTGGTCGAGCGGATGCTCGTCGGGCTGCTGGCCAAGGGCCACCTGCTGCTGGAAGGCGTGCCCGGCGTGGCGAAGACCCTCGCGGTGGAGACCTTCGCGCGGGTGGTCGGCGGGTCGTTCTCCCGTGTCCAGTTCACCCCGGACCTCGTGCCCGCCGACATCCTCGGCACGCGGATCTACCGGCAGGGCGCCGAGCGGTTCGACGTCGAGCTCGGCCCGGTCGTGGCGAACTTCGTGCTCGCCGACGAGATCAACCGCGCGCCGGCGAAGGTGCAGTCGGCGATGCTCGAGGTGATGGCCGAGCGGCACGTGTCCATCGGCGGGCAGACCTTCCCGATGCCGGACCCGTTCCTGGTGCTGGCGACGCAGAACCCGATCGAGAACGAGGGCGTCTACCCGCTGCCGGAGGCGCAGCGCGACCGGTTCCTGTTCAAGATCGTCGTGGAGTACCCCTCCGCCGAGGAGGAGCGCGAGATCATCTACCGGATGGGTGTCACCCCGCCCACCCCGCACGAGGTGCTGAGCCCGGCCGAGCTGGTCCGGCTGCAGGGCGTCGCGTCGCAGGTCTTCGTGCACCACGCGCTGGTCGACTACGTGGTGCGGCTCGTGCTCACCACCCGTACGCCGAACGAGCACGGCCTCGCCGACGTCGCCGGGTGGGTCTCCTACGGTGCCTCGCCGCGCGCGAGCCTGGGCATCATCGCCGCCGCGCGGGCGCTCGCGCTGGTCCGTGGCCGGGACTACGTGCTCCCGCAGGACGTCGTCGACGTCGTCCCGGACGTGCTGCGGCACCGGCTCGTGCTGTCCTACGACGCGCTGGCCGACGGTGTCCCCATCGACCACATCATCAGCCGCGTCCTGCAGACCGTCCCGCTGCCGCAGGTCTCGGCGCGCCCGCAGAGCGGCTCCGGGCAGCCGCCCGTCGGCGCCGCACCCGTCAGGTAACCCGCGGTGGTGAAGAACGAGCAGGGCGAGCACCCCTCGTGGGCGCCGCCGATCCTGCGCGGGGACCGGCTGGAGGCCGGGCTGCGCACGCTCGAACTGGACGTGCGCCGCAGGCTCGACGGGCTGCTGCAGGGCAACCACCTCGGCCTCGTGCCGGGGCCGGGTTCGGAACCGGGCGAGGCCCGGCCGTACCAGCCCGGCGACGACGTGCGCCGGATGGACTGGGCGGTCACCGCGCGGACCACGACCCCGCACATCCGGGAGACGGTGGCCGACCGCGAGCTGGAGACCTGGGTCGTCGCGGATCTTTCGGCGAGTCTCGACTTCGGGACCGCGTTGTGCGAGAAGCGGGATCTGGTCGTCTGTGCCGTCGCCGCGGTCGCGCATCTGACCGGCGGTGGTGGTAACCGGATCGGCGCGCTGATCTCGAACGGCGCGGAGTCTGCGCGGGTGCCCGCCAGGGGCGGGCTGGCGCACGCGCGCGGCCTGGTGCGCCGGGTGGCGCAGACGCCGCGTGCCGCCGAAGGCGTGCGGGGTGACCTCGCCCAGGCACTGGAGCAGCTGCGGCGGCCGCCGCGCAGGCGGGGCCTCGCGGTGGTGATCTCCGATTTCCTCGGCGGTACCGAATGGCAGCGTCCGCTGCGGGCGCTGGGCGGGCGGCACGACCTGATCGCGATCGAGGTCCTCGACCCGCGGGACGTCGATCTGCCCGAGGTGGGCACCGTCGTGCTCGCCGATCCGGAGACCGGGAGGCAGCGCGAGGTGCACGCTTCGGCGTTGCTGCGCAAGGAGTTCGGGGCGGCCGCGCAGGCACACCGGGCGGAGGTCGCGAGCGCGCTGCGGCGCGCGGGCGCGGCACATCTGGTGCTGCGCACCGATTCCGACTGGATCGCCGACATGGTCCGGTTCGTCGTTGCTCGTAAACGTCGTTGGTCGGGGGGAGTGGCATGAGCGAAGCTTGCGAGCGAATCATGGATGTCATGCGCCAAAAGGGAATTGACGCAGTCTCGCGAAGCGAGTCCTTCGCATGAGCCTGACCGGCTTCGCGTCGCCGTGGTGGTTCCTGCTGCTGCTGGCGGTGGCCGCCGTCGTCGTCGGGTACGTGCTTTCGCAGCGTGCCCGCCGCAAGCGGACGATGCGGTTCGCGAACCTGGAGCTGCTGGAAAAGGTCGCGCCGAAAGCGCAGGGCTGGATCCGGCACCTCCCGGCGATCCTGATCGTGCTGGCGATGCTGGTGCTGACCGTCGCGCTCGCCGGGCCGACCGCCGAGCAGAAGGTCCCGCGCAACCGGGCCACGGTGATGCTGGTGATCGACGTGTCGCTGTCCATGGAGGCGACCGACGTCGCGCCCACGCGGCTCAAGGCGGCGCAGGAGGCGGCGAGGTCGTTCGCGCAGAACATGACGCCGGGGGTGAACCTCGGGCTGATCTCCTTCGCCGGGACGGCGACCGTGCTGGTCAATCCGACCACCGATCGCGGCGGCGTGGTGAAGGCGATCGACAACCTCAAGCTCGCGCAGTCCACCGCCACCGGTGAGGGTATTTTCGCGGCGCTGCAATCGATCGAGAGTTTCTCGGCGGTCGTCGGCGGCGCGGAGGGACCACCGCCCGCGCGGATCGTGCTGATGAGCGACGGCAAGCAGACCGTGCCGGACGACCTGTACGCGCCACGGGGCGGGTACACGGCGGCGCTGGCGGCGAAACAGGCACAGATCCCGATCTCGTCGATCTCGTTCGGGACTTCCCACGGTTCGGTGGACATCGACGGCAAACCCCAGGACGTCCGGGTCGACGACGAGTCGCTGCAGGAGATCGCGCGGCTGTCCGGCGGCGACTTCTACAAGGCGGCCAGCGCGGACGAGCTGAAACGGGTCTACGCCGACCTCGGCGAGCAGATCGGCTACGAGCTCAAGGACGCCGACGCGAGCAAACCGTGGGTCGTGCTCGGCACGCTGGTGCTGATGATCGGCGCGGCGGCGTCGTTGTTCATCGGCCAGAGACTGCCCTGATGACGAGCCCGTCCGTGCTGGCAACGGCGCCGGGTGTGATCCCGTACGTCGAGTATCACGACGGTCCACGGCGACTGCTCGTCATCGACATACCGTGCGGTGGCAACGAAGCACGCCGGAGCGCGCCGATCGCGAGCATCGACGGCAGGCAGTACGTGGTTTCGTGGGGCACCGTGTCGTTCGAGATTCCCGCCGACCGGAACGTTCATGTCAGCGTGTATCTGCAGAGCAGCGGCGGCGGGGCGCACTACGCGTCGACTCAGTTCGCCTCCGCGATCCTGCCTCCTCACCCGGCTCCGGCGCGGCTGGCCGCGAGGCTTTCCTCGGCCATGGAGGGGGCACTCGTGCCGGTTGAGCCGCCCCGGGCCTGAGGAGGCTCACGAGTTCGCGAACCCGTTCTGGCGCCAGGCTTCGTAGACGCTGATGGCCGCGGTGTTCGCGAGGTTGAGGGACCGGCTCGTCGGCAGCATGGGCAGGCGGACGCGGTCGGTGACCTCGGGTGCGTGCTGGACGTCGGCGGGCAGCCCGGCCGACTCCGGGCCGAACATGAGCACGTCTCCCGGCGCGTAGGCGACATCGGTGTGCAGGCGGGTCGCGGACGCGCTGAAGGCGTAGACCTTCGCGGGCAGCAGGGCGTGCCACGCCGCGTCGAGATCGGCGTGGACGTGCACGCGGGCGAGGTCGTGGTAGTCGAGGCCGGCGCGGCGCAGCTGCTTGTCCTCGAAGCCGAAGCCGAGCGGCTCGACCAGATGCAGTTCGCAGCCGGTGTTCGCGGCGAGCCGGATGGCGTTCCCGGTGTTCGGCGGGATTTCCGGGTGGTAGAAGAGGATCCGGAACACGCGGGTCAGCCCTCGGCGGGCAGGTACGGGAGGTAGGCGTCGCGCACCTGCTCGGGTGGCGCGGTCTTGGTCATGGTGGCGGGATCGACGAACACGTACCGGAGGGTGGCCTCGGCGATCAGGGTGTCGCCGCGGCGGATCTCGAAGTCGAAGATCAGCGACGTCGTGCCGAGGTGGTTGAGGAACGGGGCGACGACGAGTTCCTCGTCGAAGCGCGCCGGCGCGCGGAACCTGAGGGTGCACTCGGCGACCACGACGTCCACGCCGTTGGCCAGGAACTCTTCGTGCGTACCGAAAAGCGCCTTCTCGATCTCGAAGCAGGCCATGTCGACGTAGGCCATGTAGTGGGCGTTGAAGACGATGCCCTGGCCGTCGCATTCGTGGTAGCGGACACGCAGCGGCATTTCGACGATCGGCTTGCGAGGTGCGGTCATCCGTCCAATCTAGGTGATCGGACCGGACGGATGACCGCCTGCCCGGGCGCGGGTGCGCCGCAGGACGCTAGACGAACTTGACCTCGGGGTAGCACGGCGAGGGACCGTCGAACAGGTGCCGGTCGAAGCCCCGCAGATGCAGGTCGAAGAAACCGGAGACGAAGTCACGCTGGGCGGTCAGCGAACGCCCGGGATCGACGGTCCCGATCAGGTCGATGCGTTTGTCCGCCGAGATGAGCTGCGCGAACTGCGGGACGAGCGCCTGGAGGTCGCTGTAACCGAGATGCCTGCTGCCGTCGATCGTGAGATCGCGCTTCCAGCCGCGCTGGCTGGCCCAGAAGTCGACCCATGACCGGTCGAAGGGGTTGACGTGGTTGTGGTCGGTCGGCTTGCCGGTTGCCGGATCGACGAGCTGGCTGCCGAACAGCAGGAACGGCCGGTCGAGACCGTGCTTGACCACCTCGCCGGGCAGGTACGGGATACCGTTGGCGCCGAAGCCGTAGGCCATCGCGCCGTCGAGGTTGACGCCCGCGTCGATACGGCTGTCGTGGTACATCGTCTCGCCGCTGGTGTAGCCGCCGTAGGAATGGCCGAACATGCCGACCCGCGAGAGATCCAGCGCCTGGCCGAGGTGACGGGGGAGCGGGCGCTGCTCCGCATCGGGGTTGTCCCCCTGTGCCAGGCGGGTCAGCTGGTCGAGCAGGAACCGGCTGTCGCCGACACGGGTGTCGATGGCCTTCTTCATCTCCACGGGGTCACCGGGAGCGGACATCGAGCGCTCGACCCGGCCGCCGGGGAACTCGACCGCTGCGGACTCGTGGGTATGGGAGAGCGAGACGACCACATAGCCTCGGCTCGCGAGGTCGTCGGTGAGGACGGCGTATGTTTCGCGCGCCACGCCGTAACCGGGCGAGAACAGGACGACGGGACGTTGCCCGAGCGAGGGGTCCGCGGGCGCATCGGTACGCGCGTGGCGCTGGGTCGCGGCCCAGTCGACCGACTTCGGCGGGAGTCCGAGCTGGACCTCGCCCAGCTTCTCGGTCGACGCGGCGACACCCGGCGGCTGCCACGGAGCGCGGGGAGCGGGCCGCGAGTGTCGCACGGGATAGGTGACCGTGGCCATCAGTTCGCGTTGCTGCGAAACCACCCACGGATCCTTGCGCTGTGGGTCGACGAGATGCAGCGAGGTGGTGCCGACCTGGTACGGGCCGGTGAGGGTGGGCAGGGTGAGCCGGACGGGCGCCGCCGCGGGGGCGGCGGTGGCCGGGACCGCGGCGCCGAGGGTGGCGGCGAGCGCGAGACTTCCGGCCACGGCGAGAGAACGCAACGTGGACCTCCAGAACGTCGAAGATCTTCACACTCTGGCGGAGCGCCGGGCGTGTCCGCGTCCCACATTTGAGGGACAAGGGTCCGACCCCGGTAGGGGGTTTCACCCATGCAGCGCGCGGTAGGCGGCGGCCGCACCGGGATGCAGCGGCACGGCACCGGTGCCGATCAGGGTGCGCACGTCGAGGAACTGCGTCCCGACGGCCTGGGCGGGAACCAGTTCGGCGGCCCTGCCCACGAGCAGCCGCACCACCGCGTCGGCGACGTCGCCGGGCAGTGCGGGCGAGCAGACGAGCAGGTTCGCGACCCCGATGGTGCCCAGCTCCCCGACACCGCGGTAGGCCTCGGCGGGGACGAGAACCTGGTCGTACACCGGACCGTACGCGGCGCGCAGCGCGGACAGCACGCCGTCGAGCGGGACGAGCGTGATCGGGGTCGTGCGGTTGAGCTCGGCCAGCGCGGGGGTCGGAATCCCGCCGGACCACAGGATCGCGTCACTGCGCTTCGAAGCCAGCGACGCGATCGAGTCGGCGAGTTGCAGGTGCTGCGCGTTCACCCGGACCCCCGCCGCGGCGAACAGCCGTTCGCCGAACTGCGCGGCGCCCGAGCCGCTCGCGCCCAGCACGACGGGACGCCCTGCCAGGTCGGCGAGCCCGCGCACGCCGCTGTCCGCCCTGGCCACGAGCTGAAGGTAGTTCTCGTAGACGCGGCCGATCGCGCGCAGCGGCACCGGCGCGGTGAACGGGCGGGCCCCGGCGGCCGCGGCGTGTGCGATGTCGGAGCTGACCAGACCGAGGTCGGCGGCTCCGTCGCGGACACGCTGCACGTTGGTGACGCTCGCGTCGGTCGGTACCGCGGTGCAGTGCAGCAGCGGTTCGGCGCGGCCGAGTTCCGCGGCGAGGAGTTCGGCGAAGGCGAGGTAGAACCCGCCGGGTTCACCCGCCGCGATGGTGACGGCGCGTTCCGGGCCGCGGTACCCCGAGGACGAACACCCCGCGAGCGCGAGGCCGAGACCGCCGAGCAGCGCGGCGCGCCGGGAGAAGCCGCTCATGGGGCGTCCTCCTCGGCCAGGGGCAGGACGACCCGGACGTCGAGCCCGTGTGGCTCCACGGCGTGCAGTTCGAGCCGTCCGTCGCGGGTGCGGACGTGCTGGCTCGCGATCGCCAGGCCCAGCCCGGTACCGCGCGGCGCGCCTTCGCCACTGCCTCGCCAGAACCGCCGTACCGCCCGCTCACGGTCCTCTGTGGACAGTCCGGGCCCGTCGTCGGCGACCGACAGCGTCGCGGTGCCCGCCGCCGGATCGGTGCTCCAGCGCGCGGTGATGGTGGCGCCGCGCCCGGCGTAGTGCACGGCGTTGTCGAGCAGGACGTCGAGGATCTCGGCGAGCTGGCCTTCGGAACATCGCACGAGGACCGGTTCGGAGTGCCCGTCGGCGGGCACGATTTTCGCGCCCGCGTCGTCCGCGGCCGGACGCCAGGCGTCGACGCGCTCGGAGAGCACCGAAGGCAGATCGCACGGCTCGTCCTCGGCGGTGCCTGCCGCCAGCCGGGTCGCCGTACTCTCCGCGAGCGCCAGCGCGAGCAGGCCGTCGAGCAGCTTCTCCAGCCGCTCGACCTCCGAAACCGTTGCGCGGTAAGTCTTCTGGGCTTCTTCGTCGATGTGCGGGGCGAGGCCGTCTACGCGCAACCGTAACGCGGCCATCGGGTTCCGGAGCTGGTGAGAGGCGTCGGCGACGAGCTGGTGTTGCTGTTCGGCGGACTCCAGAACGGCGTCGGACATCCGGTTGAACAGTTTCGCCAGCGACCGCAGCTCCCCGGGCCCCGCGCGTTCGCGTACCTGCGCGCGATGGCCGGACGCCACCGCGAGGACACCGGCCTCGAGTTCGTTGAGCGGCCGCAGCATCCAGTGCGCCAGCAGCACGGCGAGCAGCACGAACACCACCGCGACCAGCAGCGCGCCCGCCCCGATCGCGCTCCAGCGGTCGGCGACGTCGGCGGTCGCCGCGGCCACCGACGCCCGGAGCACGACGACGCCCGCCACCCGTGTCCCGGTGCCGACCGGCCGGGCGAACAACGCGGGCTCGTCCGACCACGGCGTCAGCTGTTCGACCTTCGGCGCGGGCTCGTTCCGCATGGTCGCCTCGACGAGCGCGTGGACCGCGGGTTCGGCCGCGGTCATCCCGCCCGCCTGCACGAGCGGCACGCGCTGCGCGTTCACCACGACCACGGCCTCGCCGTACAGCTCGGCGTAGCGGTTCGCGTCCGCGGTGAGCGCGCCCGCGTCTCGGGAGTCGACGGCTTGCTGAGCCAGCACGACGAAGCGGTCGACGTCCGCGCTGCGGCCGATGACCAGCTGCTGGGTGCGCTGCTCGGTGGTGGAGATCAGCAGCGGCACCGCGAACGCGGCGACCACGGCCAGCGCGAGCGTGACCAGGACGGCCAGGAGCCGGGTGCGCACCGGGTCAGTCCCGGCCGAGCCGGTAGCCGAAGCCGCGGATGGTGGTGACCAGGCCGGGCCGGTCGAGTTTCGACCGCAGCCCGGTCAGGTGGACGTCGAGCGACCGGGACACGCCGACATGGGCGTCGCCCCACACCTCGTCCATCAGCCGCTGCCTGCTGACCGCGGCGCCGGGTCGCTCGGCCAGCACGGCGAGGATGTCGAACTCCTTGGTGGTGAGCCCGATGTCGTGGCCCGCCACCAGGACGCGCCGTTTCCCGAGGTCGATCTCGACGTCCTCGATGCGGACGATGTCCCCGGCCGGGACGGCGCGGGCCGCGGCGCGGCGGAGCACGGTGTCCATCCTGGCGAGCAGTTCGGCCTTGCCGACGGGTTTGCGCAGGTAGTCGTCGGCGCCGAGGCGGAGGCCGCGGACCACGGTCCGCTCGTCGCCCAGCGCGGTCAGCACGATGACCGGCACCGTGGAGACCTGGCGCAGTTTGCGCAGCACCTCGAGCCCGTGCAGGTCGGGCAGCATCAGGTCCAGCAGCAGCAGGTCGGCGTCGCGGTGCCGGAGCAGGGCGTCGGCACCGCGAGCGACGTGCGTGACCGTGTGCCGATGGGCGTGCAGGATGTCGGTGAGCGCTTCGGCGATCGCCGGTTCGTCCTCGACCAGCAGCACGCGCACCGTCATCCCTTTCGCCTCAGGCCTCGTGGTCGCGTTCCAGCTCGGAACTGTGCGAGGTCTCGCGCATTGTCCCGTACACGATGAGCGAGACCAGCACGCAGCCCGTGACGTACCAGAAGAACACCGATTCGTGACCCGCGGTCTTCAGCGCCTGCGCGATGAGTTCCGCGGTGCCGCCGAAGATCGCGACGGTCAGCGCGTAGGGCAGGCCGACGCCGAGCGCGCGGATCTTGGTCGGGAACAGCTCGGCCTTCACGATCGCGTTGATCGAGGTGTACCCGGTGACGATCACCAGCCCGGCGAGCATCAGCAGGAAGGCGAGCACCGGCTGCTTCGTCGCGCCCATCAGCGTCATGATCGGGACCGTGCAGAGCGTGCCGCCGATACCGAAGAACATCAGCAGCTTGCGGCGCCCGATGCGGTCGGACAGCTTCCCCGCGAGGGGCTGCAGGATCGCCGCGACGAGGATCGCCGAGAACAGGATGACGGTGACCGTCCGGCGCGGGATGCCCGCGGTGTTCTCCATGAACTTCTGGCTGTAGGTGGCGAAGGTGTAGAACGACACCGTGCCGCCCAGCGTCAGGCCGACGACGAGCGCGATCTCCTTGGGATACTTGATCAGTGCGCGCAGGGTGCCGCGTTCGCCCGCCTGGCGGCCGGATCCGCCGCTCTTGGCGCTTTCGGCCTCGAAGCTCGCGGACTCGTCCATGCCACGCCGCAGGTACATGACCACGACCGCGGCCACCGCGCCGACGACGAACGCGATCCGCCAGCCCCACGCCGTCAGCTGAGCCTCGGTAAGGATGCTCTGCAGCAGCAACTGGAGGCCGAGCGCGAGGAGCTGGCCGCCGTACAGGGTCACGTACTGGAAGCTGGAGTAGAACCCGCGTTTGCCGGGAGTGGCCACTTCGGACAGATAGGTCGCGGAGGTGGAGTACTCGCCGCCGACCGAAAGGCCCTGGATGAGACGGGCGAGCAGGAGCAGGATCGGCGCGGCGATGCCGATGTCCTTGTACGTCGGGGTGACCGCGATGAGCAGCGAGCCGAAGGCCATCATCGAGACCGACAGCACCAGCGCGAACCGGCGCCCGAACCGGTCGGCGATCCGGCCGAGCATCCAGCCGCCGAGCGGCCGCATGAGGAACCCGACCGCGAAAACCGCCGCCGTTCCGAGGAAAGCCGCCGTGGTGTCCTTGGCGGGGAAGAACGACTTCGCGAAGTAAG
This sequence comes from Amycolatopsis sp. NPDC059027, assembly GCF_042739735.1. Classification (NCBI taxonomy): domain Bacteria; kingdom Bacillati; phylum Actinomycetota; class Actinomycetes; order Pseudonocardiales; family Pseudonocardiaceae; genus Amycolatopsis; species Amycolatopsis sp. NPDC059027. Next base: position 15,869 of record NZ_JBHYIK010000123.1, read on the forward strand.
TGGTGAACGCGGCGTAGGCGTACCAGTCGTACCACTCGATCAGGTTGCCGATCGATCCGCGCAGCACGTTGCCGATGACCCGCCGTTCGCTCGCGGGCGTGGACTCGGTGATCCGGGTTGTCATCTTTGACCCTCCTGTGTTGAGGCTCACCGTGAACAATCGGTGACGAACGGGCAAGTACGGGGGACGGTTCCTAACATCCGCTTAGGACGTTCGTGGCTACCCGGAGGTAAGGGAGCGGCGGGTGCGGGGCCTGCGACGTCAGCCGATAGCCTCGTGGCCGTCAGTGCGGAGACGACGCGAGGAGTGCTGTAGTGGGACGGTCGGTTCTGGTCACCGGGGGCAACCGTGGCATCGGTCTGGCGATCGCCCGGGATCTCGCGGGACAAGGCCACAAGGTGGCTGTCACCCACCGCGGTTCGGGCGCCCCGGACGGGTTGTTCGGCGTGCAGGCGGACGTCACCGACACCGAGCAGATCGACGAGGCCTTCAAGCTCGTCGAGGAGCACCAGGGCCCGGTCGAGGTGCTGGTGTCGAACGCGGGCCTGACCGACGACACGCTGCTGATGCGGATGAGCGAGGACCAGTTCGCCCGCGTGGTCGACGCGAACCTCACCGGCGCCTACCGCGTCGCCAAGCGCGCCTCCCGCGGGATGCTGCGCGGCAAGTGGGGCCGGTTCGTGTTCATCTCCTCGGTGGTCGCGCTGACCGGCTCGGCCGGCCAGGCGAACTACGCGGCGAGCAAGGCCGGGCTGATCGGCTTCGCGCGGTCGCTGGCGCGGGAGCTGGGCTCGCGCAACATCACCTCGAACGTCATCACGCCGGGGTTCGTGCAGACCGACATGACCGACGAACTCGGCGAGGAGCGCAAGCAGCAGATCCTCGGCCAGATCCCGGCCGGCCGCTACGCCGATCCGGCCGAGATCGCCGCCGCGGTCCGGTACCTCGCCTCGGAGGAGGCCGGCTACGTCAACGGCGCGGTGCTGCCCGTCGACGGTGGCCTCGGCCTCGGCCACTGACCCCCCTCGGTTTTCCCTTCCGAACCACGACCTGGAGGATTCGTGCCCGGACTGCTCGAAGGCAAGCGCCTGCTCATCACCGGCGTCATCACCGACGCGTCGCTCGCGTTCCACGCGGCCAGGATCGCCCAGCAGGAGGGGGCGAAGGTGGTGCTCACCGGCTTCGGCAGGCTGTCGCTCGTCGAGCGCATCGCCAAGCGGCTGCCCGAGGAGGCGCCGGTCCTGGAGCTGGACGTCACCAACCAGGAGCACCTGGACTCGCTGGCGGACCGCGTCCGTGAGCACGTCGACGGCCTCGACGGCGTCCTGCACTCGATCGGCTTCGCCCCGCAGACCTGCCTCGGTGCGCCGTTCCTGGACGCCCCGAGCGAGGACGTCAAGGTCGCGGTGGACGTCTCCGCGTTCTCGTTCAAAGCCCTTACGGTGGCTACGCTGCCGCTGCTGAGCCGTGGCGCGTCGATCGTCGGCATGGACTTCGACGCGCGGGTCGCGTGGCCGGTCTACAACTGGATGGGCGTGGCGAAGGCGGCGCTGGAGTCGGTCAACCGCTACCTGGCGAAGGAGCTCGGGCCGAAGGGCATCCGGGTCAACCTGGTGTCCGCGGGCCCGATGAAGACGATGGCGGCGAAGTCGATCCCGGGCTTCAACGAGCTGGAGGAAGGCTGGGGCGACCGTGCGCCGCTCGGCTGGGACAGCTCCGACCCGGACCCGACGGCGAAGTCCGTCTGCGCGGTCCTGTCGGACTGGCTGCCCGCCACCACCGGCTCGATGATCATGGTCGACGGCGGCGTCCACGCCCTCGGCATCTGACTGCCGCTGCTCAAGCGCCGTTAAGGCCACCTTACGGGCGTCAGACGCCCGTAAGG
>NZ_JBHYIK010000124.1:0-17630 GCF_042739735.1 Amycolatopsis sp. NPDC059027
ACCCCGGGCCCGGGGGCCCCCGTGGTCCGGCGCCCCCCGGCTCCCCCCCTCGGGGGCCCAAGCGGCCCGGGGAGCTCCCCCGCGGGGGGGGGGGCGCCCCCCCGGTCTACCTGCTCGCACCCGGAGGTGCCTTCGACCCGAGGGCCGGTCCTCCCGTCTCCGTCGCCCCCCTGCTGGGGCGACGCCGACGAGAAGTTCGGTGACTCACCCGATGGACGTGCGGGCCCCGCGCTCGGTTGCTCCGGGGCCGGAGCCGAGTTCGCCCTGACCCCCGAGGAGGCCGAATCCGGTGCCCCGAACTGGGCATTCGACACAATTCCGAAAATTCCCGCCCCCGCGAGGACGAGGACGACCGCACTCGTCGACACGGCGAGACGCGAACGGCGCCGCGCCGTCTGCCGCTTCGACTCGGCGACGACGTCGGATTCGGTGAAGGTCGAGGGCGGTGGTTCGCCGGGCGCGGCGGAGAACAACGTTTCGAGGTCGCGCTCATCCATTGGTCTCCACCTCCCGTTCCAGAACCTGTTTCAGATTCGCCAGCCCGCGCGCGGTCTGGCTCTTGACGTTGCCCTCGCTGCAGCCCAGCGCCTTCGCGGCGGCACTGACGTCGAGCCCTTCGAAGAACCGCATGACCAGGACCGCGCGCTGCTTCGGCGGTACCTCGCGCAACGCCGCGAGCAGGTCTTCCCTGGTGGCGACACGTTCGGCGAGGCCGGGCCCGTCCTGTGCGGGCTCGGGCAGCTCGTCGGTCTGCCGTTCCCGCCGCCACGGGCGCCGGGACTCGTCGATCGACGCCCGTACCAGGGTCTTGCGCACGTAGGCGTCCGTCGCCCCGCGATCCCTGATCTTCTTCCACCTCCGGTGCAGCGCCACGAACGCCGTCTGCGCGAGGTCGTCCGCGCGATGCCAGTCGCCGCAGAGCATGTACGCGGTCCGGCGCACGGCGTCCTGCCTTGCGGCGAAGTACTCCGCGAACTCCTGCTCGTCGCGCTGGTCCACGCGCAGTCGTGCTCCACTCTGTTTGTCGTCGGCGGTAGGACGGAACCGGGGGCGTCCACGGTTGCACGGCCCGCGAAGTTCGACCAGCCTCCTGCCGCATTGATCCACGCACGGCCCGTGTGATGTGATCGGACCGTGACCTGGACGCCGCAGCCGCTGGACTTCCGCTCCGACACCGTCACCCGGCCGGATGAAACGATGCGCAGGGCGATGGCCGCGGCCGAGGTCGCCGACAACGTCATCGACACCGATCCGACGATCGCCGAACTCGAACGGCGCGCGGCGCAAGTGCTGGGCATGCCCGCCGCGCTGTGGGTCCCGAGCGGCACGATGGCCAACCTGATCGCGCTGACCGCGCACCTGCGCCGCGGCGACCGGTTCCTCGCGATGCGCGGCGCCCACGTGCTGAACAACGAACTCGGCTCGGCCGCCTGGCTCGCGGGCGGGATGCCGGAACCGCTGGAACACGACGCCGGGCCCGGCCGGGCCACCGCCGAGGCCCTCGAACTGGCGATCGGCGCGCAGGGCCCGTACTACACACTGCGCACTTCGTTGCTGTGCCTGGAAAACACGCACAACGCGGCGGGCGGGGCGGTGACTCCGCCGGACGAGCACGCGCGGTTGCTCGCCGTGGCCAAGCAGGCCGGGCTGAAAGTCCACCTCGACGGCGCGCGGATCTGGCACGCCGCGGTCGCGCTCGGAGTGCCGCCCGCCGCGCTGACCGTCGGCGTCGACACCGTGTCGGCCTGCTTCAGCAAGGGCCTCGGCGCGCCGGTCGGCTCGGTCGTGGCGGGAACGCCGGACTTCGTCGAGCAGGCGCGGCGGACGCGGCAGATGCTCGGCGGCGGGGTCCGCCAAGGCGGGGTGCTCGCGGCCGCCTGCCTCGTTGCACTCGACCGCGTGGACGAGCTGGCCGAGAGCCACGAGAACGCCCGCCGGCTCGCGGCCGGTGTCGCCGAGCACGGCTGGCCGGTGGTGACCCCGGAGACCAACATCGTGCTCGCCGAGGTCGCCGACGTCCCGGCGGCGCTGGAGTGGCTCGGCTCGCTCGGCATCCTGGCACTCCCGATGGCGGGCCGGGTGCGGTTCGTGCTGCACCGCGACCTGTCCGCCGCCGACGTCGAAGAAGCTCTGCGCCGCATCAAGGCCGGTGCCTGAACTGATGGGGGATCGATGAACTGGATCGTGTTCGACTACGGCGACGTGCTGAGCAGGCGGACCGCCGCGCTGCCGAAACTCGCCGCGACGCTGGGTGTCGAGGCCGGGCGGCTGGAGGAGCACTACTGGGCGCTGCGGGAGCCGTACGACCGCGGCTGCGGCGACCTCGAGTACTGGCAGTCGGTCGGGAAGGCGCTCGGCGTCGAGGTCGACGAAGCGAAGAGCGAGGAGCTGACCAGCATCGATGTCGAAGGCTGGTCCCATCTCGAACCGTCCTCGGCCGAACTGCTGGACGCGCTGGGCGAGGCGGGCGCGGCGCTCGCGCTGCTGTCCAACGCGCCGTCGTCCTTCGGCCGCTGGGCGCGGGCACAGGACTGGGCGCGGCATTTCCGCGTCACGCTGTTCTCCGGCGATCTGGGCTGCGTGAAACCGGACGAGCGGATTTACCGGATCCTGCTCGACCGGCTCGGCGCGGCACCGGCGGACTGTCTCTTCTTCGACGATCGAAAGTCCAATGTGGACGCGGCGGTGGCGCTCGGAATCCGGGCCCACGTATGGGACGGTGCCGACGCGGCGAAGGCCGCGCTCGGCTGAAAATCACCCACACGGCAGATCCGCCTACACAGGGTCAATAGCGTGGGCCTAAGCTGGCTTCACCCAAACCGACTTCCCGCGGTAGGTGACATGCCCGCACACGATCCGCCGTCCGATCGCCGGCCGGCCGTGCTGCCGTCCGACTTCGATCGGCCGAGCATCGCGCGGGTCTTCGACGCCCTGATGGACGGGCAGGACAACTACGCGGTCGACCGCGCGGTGGTGCGGCAGATCGTCGACATCGCGCCCGACTCGCCGAAGATGGCGAAGGAAGTGCGGGCCTGGCTCGTGCGCGCGGTCCGGTTTCTCACCGAGCGGATGCGGATCGACCAGTTCCTCGACCTCGGCTCGGGCTTCCCGACCGTGGAGAACACGCATCAGGTGGCGCAGCGGTACAACTCCGAGGCGCACGTCGTCTACGTCGACAACGACCCGGTCGTGCAGGCGTACGGCCGCGCGTTGCTCGAAGAGAACGAGTACACCCACATCTCCGGCAGCGACCTGCTCGACCCCGACGCCACGCTGTCCGACGAGACGCTGGTGCGGAACCTCGACTTCCGCAAGCCGACGGGGCTGATCATGTGCGCGATCATCCACCACATCACCGACCTCGAACGGGCGCGGAACGTGGTGAAGGCCTACGTCGAGGCAATGGCGCCGGGTTCGTACCTCGTCCTGCTGCACCAGCACAACCCCGCCGACGGCAGCGAAGCCGCCGACGTGGCGACGGCGCTGGAGAAGCGCTTCGGCGGTACCGGGCTCGACACGCTCTACCGCACCCGCGAGGAGATCGAGTCGTTCTTCGACGGCTTGGAACTCGTCAAGCCCGGGCTGACCTATCCGCACCAGTGGTGGCCGGAGGGGCCGCGCCTCGCCAAGCTGGCGCCCGTGAACTTCACGTCGCTGGCAGGCGTGGCGCGGATCCCGTGACCGGCCGTCAGCTCACCGGTTTCACTGATTGATGCGCCTGGGGTCCTTCTTGCCGGTGATCGCGCGGTAGCCGGCGGCGCCGAGGAACAGCACCCCGCCGATCACGGCGATCCACAGGATCGCCTTGAACACGAACCCGATCACCGAGCCGAGCACCATGAACGCCACCCACGCGACGACAAGCGCTCCGACGATCTTCCAGAACATGGCTCCTCCGATTGCGTCCCCGCGCCCTGCCGGCCCGGTATGGCCAGCGTCCCACCCTCGACGCGAAAACTCTCTCGAACCGGCCAACGTTCAGGGGGATCTCCGGGTTCCCCCTGACCGTGTCCGGACGTCCTCAGCCGAGCCAGGCACCGATGCGCCGGACGCCCTCGTCGATGTCCTCGGCCGAGCCCGCGAACGAGAACCGCACGAACTTCCCGCCGTCGACCGGGTCGAAGTCGACGCCGGGTGCGATGGCGACGCCGGTGTCGGCGAGCAGCCGCTGACACCAGCTCAGGCTGTCGGTGGTGTACGCGGACACGTCGGCGTAGGCGTAGAAGGCCCCTTCGGCGGGGGCGAGCTTGTCGATTCCCACCTCACGTAACCCGGCGAAGAGCCGGTCGCGGTTGGCGCGGTAGCGCTCGACGTGGCCGTCGGCCTCGGCATAGGACTCCGGTGTGAACGCGGCGACGGCGGCGTGTTGCGAGACCGCGGGCGGGCAGATGGTGAAGTTGCCGGTCAGGACGTCGACGGCGCGGTGGAGCCGCTGCGGCACCAGCATCCAGCCGAGCCGCCAGCCGGTCATCGCGAAGTACTTCGAGAAGCTGCCGAGGACGAGCGCCTCGTGCCCGTACTGCCAGGCACAATCCAACTGTGTCGATGCGCCCTCGGCGGGAATACGTACCTCGGGCGGTGCGCCGTAGGAGATGCCGTGGTAGATCTCGTCGCTGATCAGCTGGACGCCGTGGGACGAGCACCAGCCGCTGATCGCGGCCAGCTCACCGGGCGGCAGCACGGTACCGGTCGGGTTGCTCGGGGCGGCCACGATGAGCCCGTCGATCGGGCCGAGTTCGTCGAGCAGGGCCACCGTGGGCTGGAAGTTCGTCTCCGGGCCGGTGGCGAACTCGACGACCTCGCAGCCGAGCACATGCAGCAGGTTCCGGTAGGCCGGGTAGCCGGGCCTTGCCATCGCGACCCGAGCGCCGGGATCGAACGCGCTGAGGAACGACAGCAGGAAGCCGCCGGAGGAACCGGTCGTCATGACGACGTCCTGCGAGGAGACGTCGAGCCGGTATTTCCGCTGGTAATGCCCGGCCACCGCTTCGCGCAGCTCGGGAATGCCGAGCTGTTCGGTGTACCCGAGGGTCCGCGTCGACAAAGCTTCTTGCGCGGCCTTGAGCACGGGCGCGGGGGCGGGCGCCGACGGCTGGCCCGCGCAGAGCGCGACCAGATCACCATGGCTGCGCTGCCGGGCCTGTGCCGCGGAAAGGACGTCCATGACGTGGAACGGGGGAACTCCGGCCCGCAGCGCGGGCCCGGCGAAAGCACCGAGGTCGACCATGTCCTGCAGGCTAACCCGGCTGATGGGGCCGGCCCCGATGTGCCGCGGTGCGGGCGATCAAGGTCCCGTAGCCGTCGAGCAGGCGTTGCAGGCCGAACCCGAACAGCCGATCCAGCTCGAAGTCGAAGTCGCCGCGGGCGATGACGGCGGCGAAGGACGGGTAGCGGCCCTGGGCGATCAGCTCGAACAGCACGGGCTCGTGTTCGGCCAGCCATTCCTCGTCCGAGCGCGCGGACCCGGCCTCGGCTTCGGCCTCCCACTCGAAGTTCAGCGCCGTCGCACGGACGTAGTTGAACAGCGTGATGTGCGCGTACATGATCGTCGAATGCGCGAGGCCGTGGCCGTCGAGCGCGCGGACGGCCCATTCGGCGTGGTCGAGCAGGTTCGGCAGCGGCTGCGGGCGGGTGACCGAAAGCGCCTGCGCGAGCCAGGGATGCCGCCGGAACAGCTGCCATTGACGCGTGGCCAGCAGTTCGAGCTGCGCCCGCCAGCCCTCCGGCGGCGTCGCCGGGAAGGTGACTTCGCCGAGGACGAGGTCGGCCATTTCGAGCACGAGATCGTCCTTCTTGGGCACATGACGGTAGAGCGCCATCGTGGCGACACCGAGTTCCGACGCGATCCGCCGCATCGCGAGCGCGCCGATGCCCTCGGTGTCGGCGATGCGGACGGCGGCCCGCACGATGCTTTCGCGGGAAAGTTCGGCCTCCCGCTTCGGCACGCGACGCTCGGGTGCCTCGGCGACGACGGTCCCCGCGCCGGGGCGGGTGACCACGACCCCTTCGTCCCGCAGGGTCGCGAGCACCTTGGTCGCGGTGGCCATCGCGACACCCCAGTCCTTGACGATCTGGCGGGTCGACGGCACGCGTGCGCCCGGCGCCAGCTCGCCCGCGGCGATCCGCCGCCGGATCTCGGTGACGATCCGGCGGTAGGGCGGGTCCGATTGAGGGCCCATTTCTCCTCCTAGTGCACTAGTGCGATCGCTCCTCAGAGCCTAGTGCGCTACTGGTCGCGAGCGTTCTCCGCACTAGTGCTCATACATCGCCTTTTCGCAGCTCTAGGTCAATGTTAGCCCTCATGCATACCTTGTACGCAGCGAACTTCGAAGCGACGTACACAGGGAGATATCATGACCGAGCGGAACATCCTGATCTCGGGTGCGGGCGTTGCCGGGATCACCCTGGCTTACTGGCTGCGCCGGCACGGCTTCCGGCCGACCGTCGTCGAGCGCGCCGAAGCGCCGAGGCGCGGCGGGCACGCGATCGACATCCGGGGCAGCGCGCTCGGCGTCGTCGAGCGAATGGGCGTGCTGGCCGACATCCGGCGGCTCAGCACCGACATGCGCGGGATGTCCTGGTACAACGCCCGCAGCCGGAAGCTGGTGGACGTCACCGAGCACACGCTGACCGGTGGTCTCGTCGACAGCGAGGACGTCGAGATCCTGCGCGACGAACTCACCGACATCCTCTACGCGGCGACCGACGGCGTCGAGTACGTCTTCGGCGACTCGATCACGGGACTGACCCAGACCCCCGACGGCGTCGACGTCACGTTCGCCTCCGGCACCTCCCGCACGTTCGACCTCGTGGTCGGCGCGGACGGCATCCACTCGGCGGTACGGCGGCTGGCGTTCGGGCCGGAAACGCGTTATCTGCACCATCTGGACACGTATCTGAGCGTGTTCACCATGCCGAACTACCTGAACCTGGACCGCTGGCAGGCCTTCCACATGTCGCCGGGACGACTCGCCGGCGTCTACAGCGCGCGGGGCAACACGGAAACGCGGGCGATGCTGGGCTTCGAATCGCCGGTGCTGGACTACGACCACCACGACCGCGCCCAGCAGGAAAAGCTGATCGCGGACGCTTTTCTCGGCGGCGGCTGGGAAATTCCGCGACTGCTGCGGGAAATGCGCTCGGCACCGGACCTGTATTTCGACTCGATGAGCCAGGTACGCATGGATTCCTGGACCGCCGATCGCGTCACCCTGGTCGGCGACGCGGGATACGGCCCGTCGCCCTTGTCCGGCCAGGGAACCAGCCTGGCACTCGTCGGCGCGTACGTCCTGGCGGGCGAACTGCGAGCCGCGCACGGTGATCACCACACGGCGTTCGCTCGGTACACGGAGATCATGCGGCCGTTCGTGCTGAAGAACCAGGAACTGGCGATGTCGAACAAGCGCAGCCAGACCCGCGCCGCGCAATGGCGGCAGATCCAGAGCCTGCGCGCGCTGCGTTATCTGCCCTTCCGCAGCCAAATCATGCGAAAGGCGATGCAGCCGCTGACCGAATCCGCCAACACCGTCCGCCTCAAGGACTACTGACGATCCGTGAATGCCACATTGAGGGACTCTGAGTCTCTCAATGTGGTTTTCTCGCTCAGGGTTCTGGGGCCGTGTGTGTTGCCGGTTGTGTTGCAGGACGCCTGGGGTGCGCTGGCCTGGGGTGCGTCAAGGGCGTCCCTGGGTGCGGTGGATGCACCCAGGGCGTCCCTCGGACATGCCGCGCATGCCCCGGGGAAAGTGCCCACCAGCAAAGCCTGGAGTGCCGACCAGGCCGAAAGCCCGCAACAGCCGTCGCCCGTATCGAACGCAACCGACCACTACTGAGAAAACCTCAATGTGGCCTTCACGGACTTCGGCTCAGTAACCCTGGTAGGCACCGCCGTGCGCCATGGCCTTCAGACCGGGGACGTTGGCGATCGAACCGTATCGGCTGATCGAGTACTTCACGCCCGCGATGATGTTGTCCACCGGGTTGTAGATATTGTCGTGCCCGGGCAGCTTGTGCGAGTTAAACGTCGAGTCGATGCACTGCATGAGCCCCTTCGACGGGTGCCCGGCAGCGGCATTGGAATCCCAGTTGTTGATCGCGTTGGGATTACCGCCCGATTCGTGCTGGATAATGGCCCAGATATTGGGGATGTCGGCCTCGGTGACGTTCACCCCGGCGGCCTGCAGCGCTTTGATCGCCTCCTGGATCCACTGCTGCACGTTGCCCGGCGGTGGCGACGAAGGCGGCCCGCCGCTGGGGCCGAGGCCACCGCCTCCACCACCACCGCCGCCCCCTCCACCGCCGCCTCCGCCTCCGCCTCCGTGGTTCGACATGGCGCCGTTGCTGTGGATGCCACCGGTGCTCTGCGGAATCGTCCCGTCCTTGCCCGGCGGTGGAACGTCCTTGTACCCACCCTCGATCTGAGTCTTCATCAGCTCCTGGGACTTCTCGATCTGCTTGTTCGCCGCGTCGAGAAGCCCCGCGACATCACCGTCGAACCCGGCGGTGATGGTGTGGATATCGGTCTGCGCCTGTTTGCGAATGGCGCCCTCGTCCGGGTTCGGAGCGGGTTTGTTCGCATCCTTGGCGTGCGCGTCGGCAGCGATCTTCGCCTTGGCGATGTCCGCTTCCGCCTTGCCGATGCGGTCGTTGACCGCCTTCTCGGCATCGACGAGTTTGTCGTGCGCTTTCTTCTTGATATCGCCAAGATCGGTCACGAGCCCGTCGAGGTCCCGGCCGACGTCTTCGAGGTGACTCTGTACCTTCGCGCCCGCAGTCGTGATCGACTTGACATAGTTGACGAAGTTGTCCGCGGCAGGGCCGGACCAGACCCCACCGTTCAGAGCATCGGTCGCCGACTTGAACGCAGCACTGTGGTCGCCCGCGTTTTTGGCAGCCTCATGGAACTGCACCGACGCGTTGTGAATCGCGTCAAGATTGATTTTGGAGACCTGGTCGACCTTCTGCGTGAACGCGCCCCAGTTGTCCGGTGCCCCCACGCTGCCAGTATTCAAACCCACAGCTGTGTCCCCCTCAGTGGTTGCCGGTCTGGTGCAGCGTGACGTCGCTCTTCGCCACCTGGTCCGTTTCCGCGATCAGCCCCGCGGCCTTACGCAGCGCGAAGCTGGTGGCCTCCATGAGCTTGCCCGCCGCGTCGAATTCCTTGTGCACGCCCTGCTTGAACTGGCCGACCGCGCCGTGCGCGTCGTTCGCGCCGGTCAGACCGCCGAAGGGACTTTCCTTCTCGTGGTCCATGCCGGTGACCTTGTTCTTGGACTTCTCGAACTCGTCCTTGAGCTTCTCGACCTGCTTGGCGGCAATGCCCATGGAATCCGGGTCATACACAGGCACGGTTCGTCATCCCCTTCGAAGCTTGCGTCCACCTGGTGTGACGTCGGCACGACCAGGACGGTTCCCGCGCATACTGTAAGACTTCGGCTGCGCCCCGTGTGCGGATCTTCACCAAACTCCACCCCGGCGAGCAGATTCAGGCTTCGGCGAGCAGTTCCCGGACCCGGTCGGCGAGCAGTGCGTTGTCGGCCGGGGCGATGGTCGCCCAGTCGCTGCCGTCGGCGTCCTTGCCGAGCTGGAACAGGTACCGTCCGGCATCCGTGTCGTAGAAGGCGACGACGCGCGAGGTTCGGTGGGCGACGCCGTCGCGGCCGATGCGTTCGGCGCCGAACTGGCCGCGAGCTTCCTGGCCCAGCAGCATTCCCGCCAGTTCCTGGGCCTGAAACAGCGGGATCCGCCGATCCTCCAAGGCGGTGACCAGGGCTTTCGCCTCACCACGGGCATCGGCGTCGGCGGCCATCAGCACGTCGTGCGGGACACTGACGGCCTGGCCGACGCCGGGGTCCAGTTCGCCGGCGACCGAGACCGCGGCCTCGGGCAGCATGCCTTCGCGGGCGGGGATCAGCCAGACCTGCCCCTCGTCGACCACGCCCAGCAGCGCTTGACGGCCGAGGCTGACGGCGCGGCCGCGGATCTCCCGCTCCGCCCACACCCAGACGTCGACCGCGAGCTGCGGACGCGCCAGCAGGTGGAACATGTCGACCAGTTCGCCGGTCGCGCGGTGGCCGCGGGCGAGGCGCCGCGCGGCCAGTGACGACCAGGCCTGTTCGACCAGTTCCGCCCGCTCGGTGTGGGTGACGCCCGGAGTCGGCACGTCCAGCGCGACGTGGCGCTGTGGCAGGCCTTCGGCCTCCCAGAGCATGTCGAACTCCAGCGCGGACAGCACGAGGCTGCCGTTCTCGGCGGGCACGGTCAGCGCACATCCTTGTCGCCGATGACGTCCGGGGACACCATGCGCTGGTCCTCGAACAGGTCCTTGTCGTCCACGCCGTACCGGCGCACGTGCTCGGCGTCCTCGGGCTCCTGGCCGTCCTGCGGCGCGGCCTTGGAGAGCAGTTTGGCGTCACCACGCGGCTGCTTCGGGCTGATCTGCTCCGACTTCCGCAGCGCGACCGCCTCCTCCTCCGGCAGTTCGCCGACCGGGAGCGGGCCGACCTTGCCCCTGCCGGAACCCCCGGAGCCGAAGCCGCGGCCCTGCCGATCCCGCTCACCGCTCAGCGCGCCACCGATTCCGCCCGCGCCGATCGCGGCCGCACCCGCGCCCAGTTCGCCCGCGGACCCCACCGGTTTCGGCGCCACGACACCGGAGCCGCTGACGAGCCCCGGCTGCGGTGCCTGGCCGGGGAACTGGGGCGCGGCGCCGACCGTGCGGCCCTTGCCGAGCGCCTGATCGCCGCGGGTGTCGGAGCTTCCGGGCACTCCACGTCCCAGCGAGCCGTCGGCACCGGTCGTGCCGCCGGGCAGCGCGGCGCCGCCACCGGGGACCACAGGACGTCCCGGCTGCTGGCTACCGGTCGGACCAGGGCCGCCACCGGGGCCACCGCCCGTGCCACCGGAACCGCCGACGCCGGTGGTGCCGCCGACGGCCGGGCTGCCCGGCGCGCCGGGCGGGACGAACTCGCCGGTCGTAGGAGGCACCGCGGGCGTGGGCGCGAGACCCGGCCGCGCGGGCGCGGACTCGGTGGGTCCGCGCCCGGGCGCGTTCACCCAGCCGCTGGGCGCCGGAGCCGGCTGCTTCGGAACACCGGCCGGTGCCGTCGGGGCAGAACTCGGTGCGGTGGGCTGATAGCCGGCCGGACTGCCCGAAGCGGTCTGCCGGGGAGCCTGCGCCGCGATGCCGTAGGCCGGGGTCGGCGGGTCGACCGGCGCGGGTGCCGGGGCCTGGTAGCGCACGGGCTGCGCCTGCGGCGGCGGCTCGACGTACTGCGAGCGGACCTCCGCCGCCGCGGGTTTCACGCTGCCGTCCGGGGTCAGGTCGACCGCCGAACCGGCGAGCGCGGTCGCGCCGAAGTCACCGACAGGCGCGGCTTTGAGCGCCTCCGGCTTGCTCAACGTCTCGGTGGAGAGCAGGTTTTCCCCGCTCTCCTTGGCGTATTCGTTCAACGCGGCGAGCGCCTGCCCCCTGGCGTTGTTCGCGGCGCTGACCTGACGCGCGTGGTCGGTCTCGAACCCGATCAGGCTCAGCACGGTGTCACCGAAGGTGAATCCGCCCGCCCCCTTGCGCACGGTTTCGGCGTCGGGAAGCTTGTACCGCGCCCGGTTGAACGCCTCGCCCTGCGCGAAGATCATCTCGGCGGCGTGGGTCACCTTCACCTTCGCGTCCTGGGAGAACCCGGCCTGCTCGGTGAACACCTGCCCGGCCTGGCCGCCCGCCTGGCTCTGCCATTCGACGCCCATCTTGGCCAGCTCGGTGCGCAGGGTGTGATCGGTTTGCGCGAGGGCGTCGGCGACCGACTTCAGCGCGTCCACCGCGACACCGATGCTGCCGATGCCGTCGCCGGTGGTCATCCGCTCGATCTCGGTGGCGATCGCGGTGTTGGTCCAGCCGTCGAAACGCTGGTCGCGGATCCTGCCCGCGAGCTCGGAGATCTTCACGCGCGCTCCCTCAGTTACGTGCTTTCAAGGTCTGCAGGGCGAGATCGGCCGCCTGCGCGGACATTTCGCACAGCCGCGGCTGGGTGAACGCGCCCGCGCTGATCGCGAACGCCTGCACCACGAGCGTCTGCCCGGAGGCGACGCCGACGAGCGTTTCACAGTCGGCAGGGGTGCCCGCGGCCCGGAAGTTCGTGATCGCGGGAAATCCGCCGACGGGGTTCGGCTGCGTGGTCATACTGTTCTTGCGCCGGGCACCGGTGAGCCATTCGGAGACGTCCGCACCGATCGTGCGGACGTGGTAGGCGAAGAACGGTTCGGTGTCCTTCGCGTCCAGCACGCAGGTCGGCCCGTCCGGCTGATCGGCGGCCGGACGCGGCGCGCCGGTGATCTTGAGCTGCGCCAGCTGCGGCTGGCTCAGCAGCGAACACGGATCGACGCCCTTGACCGGAAGATCCTTGGGGCGCGCCGGAAGTTCCGCGGCTTTCGCGCGCTGCGCGAGCGAACTGGCCGCGGTCTCCACCGGGTAAGGGGTGCCGTCCGTGCTGGACGAGCAGCCCGCGAGTGTCGCGGTGACGAGGACGCCACCGGCGAGCCACAGGCCGTGCCTACGTGCGGTGGCCACCGCGCTCCCTGAGTGCCGCGGCCTTGTCCGCCTCGCCCGTGTGGTACTTCTTCGCGGCCTCACGAAGCTGGGCGACGAGCCGGTGCAGCCCGGCCACGTACTCCCGGACCTGCCCCGCGTACGACTGGTCCCCGTCCGCGACCAGCCCGTTCCAGGCCTCGACGGCATTGGTGCTGACGATGTCCGCCGACGGACTGTCGATGCGCAGCTGGCCGAGCCGCGTGAGCAGCTTGTCCTCGAGCGCCTTGACCTGCTCCTCCACCACTTTCGCGACGGCGAGCAGCTTTTCCGGGTCGACCATGACGTCGGCGACGCCCGGCGCCACGGGGACGGCACCGGTCAGGTCGAGTCCCTCTGTGGTGGCTGGGGTTCCTGGCATGCGTTCCCCTGACGTGATACGGACGGTCACCGGCTGGCTGCATCGAGGCTACCAACGCGCGTGTAGCGACGGCCTCAATTCGGCGAAGTTCGCCGCCGTCCGGTTCCGTCCCGCCGGAGATTCACGCGTGCTGATCTGCCACCGGGGCCGTGACCTCGCCGTTCACCGCGCGCAGGGCGATGTCCGTGCGGTGGTGCGAACCGGCGAGGTGCACCTTCTCGACGATCTCGTACGCGTGCTTGCGCGCGGCCTTGAGCGTGCGACCGGTGCCGACGACCGAAAGCACGCGGCCACCGGAGGAAACGACAGCGCCGTCGTCGCGGCGGCGCGTGCCCGCATGCAGGACACCTTCCAGCTCCCCGCCGGTGATGACGTCACCCGTACGGGGTTTACCGGGGTAGCCGTCCGCGGCGACCACGACGGTCACCGCGGCGCCACCGGACCACTCGAGCGGCGGGTGCTCGGCGAGCTTGCCGGTCGCGGTCGCGTGCAGCAGGCCGGCGAGCGGGGACTCCAGCAGTGCCAGCACGACCTGCGTTTCGGGATCGCCGAAGCGGCAGTTGAACTCGATGACCTGCGGGCCTTCGGACGTCAGCGCGAGACCCGCGTACAGCAGCCCGGAGAAGGACGCGTCGCGCGCGACGAGTTCGTCGACGACCGGCTGCACGATCCTCGCGACGACGTCGTCGACGAGGTCTTCCGGCGCCCAGCCCAGCGGGGCGTACGCGCCCATACCGCCGGTGTTCGGGCCGGCGTCGCCGTCACCCACACGCTTGAAATCCTGCGCGGGCAGCAGCGGGACGACGGTGTGTCCGTCGACGAAGCAGAACAGCGACGCCTCCGGACCGTCCAAAAAGGACTCCAGGAGGACCGGGTGGCCGCCGTCGAGCAGCATCAGGGCGTGCTTGCGCGCGACCTCGATATCCTTGGTGACCACGACACCCTTGCCCGCGGCGAGCCCGTCGTCCTTGACCACCCAGGTCGGGCCGAAGCGGCCGAGCGCCGCGTCGAGCCGAGCGGGCGTGTCCACGACCTCGCTGCGCGCCGTCGGCACGTTCGCCGCCGCCATGACGTCCTTGGCGAACGCCTTGGAGCCCTCGATCCGCGCGGCCGAGGCGGACGGGCCGAAGCAGGCGATGCCCGCCTTGCGCACGGCATCGGCGACGCCCGCGACGAGCGGGACCTCCGGCCCGACGACGACGAGGTCGGCCTGCCAGTCCTTGGCCAGTGCGGTCACCGCCGCCGGATCGGCGGCGTCGACGCCGAGCTGCTCGGACACCGCGGCGGTTCCGGCGTTGCCGGGGGCACAGGCGAGCGCGGTGACGGCGGGATCGCCGGACACCGCGAGGACCAGTGCATGCTCACGGGCGCCGGACCCGATTACCAATACGCGCACGCCGGACAGGGTACCGGCGGTCCCCGGCGCCGACACTTCGCCGTCACCCACGGCAGCGGTGGCCTCGAGGTGTTCACCCGGACGTCAGGCGTGCTTACGGGCAGCGACGCCGAGCGGATGCTTGCGCTGTCAAGGGTGGCGCGGTAAGTCGGGACCCGTCCCGGAAGCGAAAGAGGTTGCAGATGAAGCGCAAGCGTGTGGGCGTGCTCGCACTGACCGGTCTCGCCCTGCTCGGCGTCGCCGGACTGGCTGTCGGGCCCGCGAGTGCCGCTCCGGCGGACACTGTGGAGAGTCCGAATGCGGCGGGGTACGGCCGAGGGCACGATGACCCCGTGATCATCGGACACCGGGGCGCGCCCGGCTATCGCCCCGAGCACACGCTCGCCTCGTACGAACTGGCGTTCCGCCAAGGGGTGAACTGGGTCGACGTCGATCTCGTGCCCACCAAGGACGGTCAGCTCGTCGCGCGGCACGAACCGGAGATCGGCGGCACCACCGACGTCGCGAAGCACCCGGAATTCGCCTCGCGCAAGACGACGAAGGTGATCGACGGCACACCGCTGACCGGATGGTTCACCGAGGACTTCACGCTGGCCGAGCTGAAGACGCTGCGCGCGGTGGAGCGGATCCCGCAGAACCGGCCGAACAACCAGATGTACAACGGCCGCTACCAGATCGCGACGTACCAGGAGGTGCTCGACCTGACGAAGCGGCTCTCACGCGAGCTGCACCGGACGGTCGGGACCTACCCGGAGGTCAAGCACTCGACGTACTTCCAGTCGATCGGGAACCCGACCGAGCCGAAGCTGGTGGCCATCCTCGACCGCAACGGGCTCAACCGCCGCAACGCGCCGGTGATCATCCAGTCGTTCGAGGTGTCGAACCTGATCGCCCTGCACCGGCAGGTGCGCGTGCCGCTGCTCCAGCTGACCGACGCTACCGGCGCGCCCGCCGACTTCGTCGCGAAGGGCGACAAGCGGACCTATGCCGATCTTGTTACGCCGCAAGGACTTCGCGAGGTCGCGAAGTACGCGGACTACCTCGGGCCCGCGAAGTCGCAGATCATCCCGCTGGACGCGGCGGGCAATCTGACGCAGCCGACGGCGATCGTCCGCGACGCCCACGCGGCGGGCCTGAAGGTCCAGCCGTACACGTTCCGTAACGAAAACCCGTTCCTGCCGAAGAACCTGCGCTCGTCGGACAAGCCCGACGCGTACGGGAACGTCTTCGCGGAGGAGGCAGCGTTCTTCAAGGCCGGTGTCGACGGCTTCTTCGCCGACCAGCCGGACACCGCACTGGAATCACTGCACGACTTCCTCGGCCGCTGAGCCACGTCTGAAGTTCCCTTAAGGCCACCTTGCGGGCGTCTGACGCCCGCAAGGTGGCCTTAACGGCATTTGGCGCCCCACTCTCGACCATGGGTTTTGACGAAACCTTGACACCCCTGGTGACCCGGGCTACTTTCTGCGGATCTCAATGGTCTGTCCGCATACCTTTCGAGAGGTAGCCCGATGGATGTCTCCGACCAGGCCAACACCAAACCCGCCGACGACGCGGCCGACGACGACAGCGCCCGCCTGCATCAGCTCGGCTACGCGCAGGAACTGAAACGGACGATGTCGGCGTTCGCCAACTTCGCCGTGTCGTTCACGATCATCTCCATCCTTTCGGGCTGCCTCACGCTGTACGGCTTCGGCATGAAGACCGGCGGACCGGCGGCGATGATCTGGGGCTGGCCGCTGGTCGGCCTGTTCGTCATCCTGGTCGGGCTCGGCATGGCCGAGGTCTGTTCGAGCTATCCGACCGCGGGCGGGTTGTACTACTGGGCGGCGAAACTGGCGCCGCGCAACGGTCCCGCCTGGTCGTGGTTCACCGGCTGGTTCAACCTGATCGGGCAGATCGCGGTCACCGCGGGCATCGACTTCGGCGCGGCGTTGTTCCTCAACGCCTTCCTCGACCTGCAATGGGGTTTCGCGGCGACACCGGGGCACACGATCCTGCTGCTCGCGATCATCCTGGTAGTGCACGGCGCGCTGAACACCTTCGGCGTACGGATCGTCGCGATCCTCAACAGCGTCAGCGTGTGGTGGCACCTGATCGGCGTATTGGTGATCGTCGGCGTGCTCGTGTTCGTACCGGCGAAGCACCAGGACGCGTCGTTCGTGTTCGGCAGTTTCCAGAACCAGACGGGCTGGGGTTCGTCGGTGTACGTGTTCGCGCTCGGGCTGTTGCTGGCGCAGTACACGCTGACCGGGTACGACGCCTCCGCGCACATGACCGAGGAGACGAAGAACGCGGCCAAGGCGGGGCCGCGCGGCATCGTCACGTCGATCATCGTTTCGCTGGTGGCGGGCTGGATCCTGCTGATCGGGCTGACCTTCGCGATCCAGGACTACGACGGCGCTGTCGGCTCGGCCACCGGTGTGCCACCCGCGCAGATCTTCATCGACGCGACCGGCGCGGTGACCGGAAAGTTCCTGCTGCTGATCTGCATCGGCGCGCAGCTGTTCTGCGGGATGGCGTCGGTGACGGCGAACTCACGGATGATCTACGCCTTCGCGCGCGACGGCGCGATCCCGGGCTCGAAGATCTGGCACCGCATCAACAAACGCACCCAGACACCGACGAACGCGGTGTGGCTCGCCACCGGTGGCGCGCTGATCCTGGCACTGCCGTACCTGTGGAGCGCGACGGCCTACGCGGCCGTGACGTCGATCGCGACGGTTGGTTTGTATGTGGCGTATGTGATCCCGGTGTTCCTGCGGGTGCGGATGGGTGACCGGTTCGAAAAGGGGCCGTGGAACCTGGGCCGGTGGGGAAAGCCGATCGGGATCGTCGCGAGCGTGTGGGTCGTCGTGATCTTCGTACTGTTCATGCTGCCGCAGGCCTCACCGGTCACGGTGGACACGTTCAACTACACGCCGATCGCGTTCCTGGTCGTCCTCGGCGGAGCGGCGTTGTGGTGGGTCGTCTCGGCGCGAAAGTGGTTCACCGGCCCGAAAGTCCAAGGTAGCGCGGAGGAACTGGCGGCGGTGGAACGAGAACTCCAAGACC
This sequence comes from Amycolatopsis sp. NPDC059027, assembly GCF_042739735.1. Lineage (NCBI taxonomy): Bacteria > Bacillati > Actinomycetota > Actinomycetes > Pseudonocardiales > Pseudonocardiaceae > Amycolatopsis > Amycolatopsis sp. NPDC059027. The sequence continues at coordinate 17,395 of NZ_JBHYIK010000124.1, forward strand.
TCGGCTGACCCCTGCGTCCTTTATGGACTCTGAGGTAGTGAAGGCCTCCTTACCGGCGCTGAGTGCCGCGAAGGAGGCCTTCACGGACTTGCCGTTCTAGCGCTGCGCACCCTGGTTGCGTGGCGCATGTCGCGAACGCGTGGCGGATTCATGCGATCGTCGCAACATGCTCTACTTAGGACAGTATCATGTTGAGTTTTTCTTTGGGGCTGAGCCAGTTCAGGGTTTTGCGGGGA
>NZ_JBHYIK010000125.1:0-8540 GCF_042739735.1 Amycolatopsis sp. NPDC059027
ACAGCATTGAGGGACTCTGAGTCCCTCAATGTGGCATTCACGGACCTTTCCCAGCGGCGAATCCGGGCCGTGCTCCTGCCGCGAACGACGCGTACGCGACGCTCAACGTCCCGAACGGAGCGTTCGCGACATCCGGAAGCGGCCCGGACCCGTCAGGTCGCCGAGGCACCTCGGGCCGCCGCCCGCGCGGCCGCGGCGTCGCGGCGCTCTTCGAACCGCGCCGCCTGCGTGTCCAGCCCCTTGAGGAAGGCGGCGAGTTCCTCTCGCGCGGTCTCGCCGACCTCCCCGAGGCCTTCGAGGTCGAACACCTTCCAGTACCGCAGCAGCGGCATGACGACGTCGTCGTGGTGAATGCGCAGGTCGTAGATCCCGGCCTTGGCGATCAGCGCGGCCTTGCGCGCGAAGCTCGGGATCACCGCGCCGGGCATGGCGAACGTCAGGACCTCGTCGGCGATCGCGCGCATCATCGCGTCCGGGGCGATCTCCAGCGAGGCCTTCACCAGGTTCCGGTAGAAGACCATGTGCAGGTTCTCGTCGGTGGCCACCCGCGCGAGCAGCTTCTCGGCCAGCGGGTCCTTCGTGTACCGGCCGGTGTTGCGGTGCGAGAGCCGCGTCGCCAGCTCCTGGAACGAGACGTAGGCGAAGACGTGAAGCAGCGGTTTGTCGCCGCTGTCGTACCCGGCCTGCATGGTCTCCATCCGCATGCGCTCCAGCTCGACCGGATCGACCGCGCGGGTGACCAGCAGGTAGTCGCGGATGCAGATCCCGTGCCGCCCCTCCTCGGCCGTCCAGCGGTGCACCCAGGTCCCCCACGCGCCCTCGCGGCCGAACGCGCGCTCGATCTCGCGGTGGTAGCTGGGCAGGTTGTCCTCGGTGAGCAGGTTGACCTCGAGCGCGGTCCGCGCGACCGGCGACACCCGCGACTGCTCCGGATCCCAGGGTTCGCCGCCCAGCTCGGCGAAGTTCTTCCCCTCGCTCCACGGGACGAACTCGTGCGGCATCCACTCCTGGGCCATCGCGAGGTGCCGGTTGAGGTTCTCCTCGACTGTCCCCTCCAGTTCGAACATCAGGCGGGTGGTGTCGGAGACCGTCATGCGGGATTCCTTCCGGGACGTGGCGGCGAACCTACGAAGCCGTAACTTACGGTCCCGTAGGTAATGACAACGCGCGCCACCCCCGTCCGGTTCCCCGAAGCCGGAAGTCGTTACGGGGAAAGGGACTCCAGCGGACGACGAGCGGTCTCGACGCCGAAGAACACCAGGACCAGACCGCCAAGAGCACCCGCGGCGGCGAGCACGGCGAACACCGGCGCGATGCCGCCCGTGTCGACCAGCGCGCCGGTGAGCACCGGCCCGGCGATCACGCCCAGCCGCGCGAAGATCCCGCCGACACTCGCGCCGAGCGCCCGGCTGCGCGTCGGATACAGCTCCGGCCCGTAGAGGTTGAGGCCGAGGTTCACCGCGAAGACGAAGATCGACGCCGCCGAGACGAACAACATCACGCCGTACCCGGTCGCGGGATGGACCCACGCGGCGACGCCGAGGACCAGCGCGCCGCCGAGCAGGCAGACGGCCAGCCCCGGCCGCCTCCCCACCCGGTCGACGGTGAGGGCGAGGACCACGCAGCCGACCAGCCCGGCGGCCATGGTGATCATGCTGTACCGCAGGGAGGTGTCCAGCGGGAGGTGATACACGGTGGTGTAGATCGTCGGCAGCCACGACGTCAGGCCGTAGTTGACCAGGAACGCCACGAACCACAGCACCGAGACCACCAGCGTCCGGCGCAGATACCTGCCGGTGAACAGGTCGGCCAGCCGCGGGCGGGGCGCCGGGGCGACGGCTACGGGCGCGACCTCGGGCAGTGTGCCGAACTGCGCGACGGCCCGGCGTTCCAGCTCGTCGACGATCCCGGACGCCTCGGCCGTCCGTCCCCTGGCCGCCAGCCAGCGCGGCGACTCCGGGACCTGCCTCGGCAGGACGAACGCGAGCACCACCGGAAGCGCGCCGATCAGGAACAGGACCCGCCAGCCGAACGCCGGGACCACCCACGTCGAGACGAGCGAGGCGGCGGCGAGACCGAAGACGAACGCCAGCTCGTAGACCAGGACGTACCGTCCGCGCCGCGTGGCGCCGACGATTTCGTTGATGTAGGCGGCCGCCACCAGCACCTCGCCGCCGATACCGACGCCCTGCAGGAACCGCGCCGCCTGCAGCCAGCCGATCTCCGGGGCCGCGGCGGCGAGCGCGCTGGTCAGCGCGTACAGCAGCAGGCACCAGGTCAGCGTGCGCACCCGGCCCGCCCGGTCGGCGAGATATCCGGACAGCGCCGCACCCACCAGCATGCCGACCGATCCGGCGGTGATGGTGAGCGTGACGTCCGCGGTGTCCAAAGTGTACTGTTTCCGGATCGCGGGCAGCGCGTAGGCGATCAGGAGCTGGTCAAAGCCGTCGAAGAAGGTCACCACCCCGATGAGCAGGCGCACCTTGACGTGCCAGCGTGACAACGGGAGCCGTTCGATCCTGGCCGCGATCGTCCCGGCGTCGTTCACGATGTCCGTCACGACGCCACCTCGAAATCGAGATCACGCGACGTCGGATTGAGCATCCCCGCCACCCGCAGCGCGATTTCCCTTCTGCGATCGGGATCGGCGAGCCAGGCATGATCGGCCACGCAATGCTCGTCGATCTCGGGGCCGGTGGCGGCCTGCCGCAACGTCTGCTCGTGCGAAGCGGCGAGCGCGGCCACGTTGACCGGGCGCCGCGCCTGTTCGTACCGGCCGAGCGAAGCGTCGCTCACGCCCTCGACGTCGACACAGCGTTTGACGACCGCGGCGAGGACCTCGGCGTCGAGCATCGCCATGTTCATGCCCTGCCCGACCGTCGGCGGCACGACGTGCGCGGCGTCCCCGACGAGGCAAACCCGGTGGCGCACATAGCTTTTCGCGTGCCGCAGATGGATGCGGTAGGAGTGCGTGCCGTCGGTGATGACGTCCGGGGTGGCGACCGGTTCGAGGATCGGCGCGCGTTCGAGCAGCCGGTCCCGCAGCTTTTCCGGCGGCAGCGACCGCCAATGGCCGGCGTCCGCCGACTCGATCTGGAACGGGATTCGGACCTGCTCGCCGCCGTCGAGCGGGATGAGCATGGTGAGCCCGTCCTTGCCGACGTACCGCATCGAGCGGTGCTCCAGCTCGGGCACGCGCGGCCGCGGGCACGAGAGCATCAGGTACTCGTGCTCGTAGAGGTAGGGTTCCTCGACCTCGATCCCGAGGAACCGGGCCAGCTTCGACTGGGCGCCGTCCGCCGCGACGACCAGCTTCCCGCGCGCGTGAAAGCGTTGTCCGGCAATGGAACCGCCGATACCGACGACGTCGTCGCCGTCGACCAGCACCGTGTTCGCCTGCGCGCCACGGCATACGCGCACCAGATCCGGTTTCGCGGCGAACGCGGCGTACAGCGCGCGGTGGAAGTTGGTGTGCCGCAGGATGATCTGATGCTGGAACGGCCCCGGCAGGCCCTCGAAGTCCCAGGAGCCGAGAAAACCGTGCTTCCGGTGGAAGAACCCGGACCCGGACACGGGATAGCCGGAGAGTCCTTCGATCTCCGGCAGCACACCCCAGCGGTCGAGGAAACCCAGGCTCAGCGGCTGGATGGTGTCGCCGCGGTTCAGCTCGGGGAACTCGACCGCGCGTTCGAGCAGGATCGAGGTGAGCCCGTACTCGGCGAGGGCGTGCGCGGTCGCCGCGCCCGCGACCGAGCCGCCGACGATGACGACGTCGGCGTCCCAGCGGAGGTCCGGGTTCCCCTGCAGGTCGGTGTTGCCCAGCGAAAGCTCACGCATTCACCGAGTATTGCCCGCCGCATTGTGCGAGACGACATTCTTGCCCTTAAAGAGAAGCAGTGAGTCCTCTCGCACGCAGCACGGCGCGCTCCAGCGGGCGGAACACGATCAGCTCGATACCGATCCCGACCAGCAGGATGAGGAAGATCGCGGCGATCACGGTCGGCATGTCGTTGAACGACGAGCCCTCGTTGAGGTACGCGCCGAGCCCGATCCCGAGGTCGGGCGAGCGCGCGATCAGCTCGGCGGCCATCAGCGAACGCCACGAGAACGCCCAGCCCTGCTTGAGTCCCGCGAGGAAACCCGGCAGCGCGGCCGGGAGCAGGATGTGCCGCGCGGCCGCGAGCCGGTTGGCGCCCATCACCTTGCCCACGCGCGGCAGGATCGGCGGGATCTGGTCGATGCCCGCGACGAGGCCGTTGGCGATCGAGGGCACCGAGCCGAGCAGCACGACGAAGTAGATCGCGGCGTCCTTGGTACCGAACCAGATGACCGCGGCGGGCACCCACGCCACCGAAGGCAGGCTCTGCAGGCCGGTCAGCAGCGGGCCGATCGCCGCGCGCACCACACGCACCTTGGCCACCAGCAGGCCCAGCGGCGTCCCGAGGACGACCCCGGCCGCGAAGCCGAGCGCGGCGCGGTGCACCGAGGTCCAGACGAAGCCGAACACACTGCCGTCGACGACGGTCGCCCAGAACTTGTCCCACACCGCCAGCGGCGCAGGCAACGTCGTCTCGGGCCAGAACGCGGCCGCCCACAACACCTGCCACAGCACGATGAGCAGGGCGAGCGCGACCAGCGGAGGCAGCACGCTGCGAACGAACCGGCGACCGGCCGAGGGCCGCTGCTCCCCGACCGGCGTGTCGAGGGTGTCGAGGCCCGCTTCGACCCTGTCGATGTCGGAACGGGCGCTGCTGTCCGGTTCGGTCACGAGCCGGTCAGGCCGCGGCATGGGTACTGATCACCTCGCGCAGGTGAGCGGTGATCTCCTCGGTCAGCTCCTCGACGTCGGCCGACGGCACGTCACGCCACTCACGCACCACGCGTCCCGGGCGCGACGACAGCAACACGACGCGCTGGCCGAGCCGGACCGCCTCGCGCACGTCGTGCGTCACGAACAGCACCGACGTCCCGGTACGGCGGTAGACGCGCAGCAGCTCGCCCTGGAGGACGTCGCGGGTGATCGCGTCGAGCGCGGCGAACGGCTCGTCCATCAGCAACAACGCCTGGCCCTGGTCCTCACCGGTACGCAGCGTCGCGGCGAGTGCCCTGGCCAGCGCGACCCGCTGGCGCATCCCGCCGGACAGCTCGTGCGGCCGCTTGCCGCCCGCGCCGCCCAGCCGGACGAGGTCGAGCAGCTCGGCGACCTTCTCCCGGCGCTCGGCGCGGCCGAACCCGGCCAGCCGCAGCGGCAGCTCGACGTTGCGGGCCGCGGTGAGCCACGGCATCAGCGCGGCCTCCTGGAACATCACCGCGGGCCGCGAGGTGTTCAGCGTGATCTCACCCGAGCTCGGCTGGTCCAGGCCCGCGACCAGGTTGAGCAGCGTGCTCTTGCCGCAGCCGGACGCGCCGAGCAGGCAGACGAACTCGCCGGGCTCGACGGTCAGGTCCACGCCGTCGAGCGCGACGACCGCGCGACCGGTGGGGCCGAACGCCTTGCGCACGCCGTCGAGCCGGACCGCGGCCTCGGTGGACAGGCTCGGGACGGAAAGGGTCGTGGTCATCGCTGGCCTCCGGTCACTTGGTCAGTTCTGGGGCACTGACGGCGGGCTGTCCCTGTGCCTTGAGCACCTCGTTGAGCGGGCCGAAGTCGGCGAACCCCTTGAGGTTGACGGCCTCCTTCACGATCCCCGCGGTCACCGAGTCCTTGGCGAGCTGGGGGAACTGCGCGGCGACCGGGTCGGTGGTCAGCTCGATGCCGGAGAAGGCGCGGTCGAGCACGGCCTCGCCGAGCGTGCTGCCCGCCAGTTCCTTGAGCGCGCCGTTGACGACGGTCTTCGCCTCGGCCGGGTTCGTCTTCGCCCAGTCGATCGCGGCCAGCTCGCCCTTCAGCAGCGCACGCACCGTTTCGGGGTGCTGCTGGAGGAACTCGCTGCGCACGATGACCACAGTGGACGGAAACTTTCCTTGCGGCCACAGGCTTTTCTCATCGACGAGCACCTTCGCGCCGGCGTCGGCGACGAGCCGGGACGACCACGGCTCGGGCAGCCAGCCGCCGTCGACTTCGCCCTTCTTGAAGGTGTCGAGCGTCTTGGGGTTGTCCATCGCGGTGACCTTGACCTGGTCGGTCAGCTTCTTCTCGGCCAGGAACTTCTTCAGCGCGACGTCCTGGGTGTTCCCGAGCTGCGGGGTCGCGATGGTCTTGCCCTTGAGCTGCTCGACGCTGGTGATGTCCGGTTTGACGACCAGCTGCGCGCCGCCCGAGACCGCACCGGAGACCAGCTGGATCGTGCCCTTGGACTTGGTGAAGGCGTTGATCGCCGGGCCGGAGCCGATGAAGGCGACGTCGAGGGAGTTGCCGAGCAGCGCGTTGACCTCGTCCGGGCCCGCGTTGAACGTCTGCGTGGTGAGCTTGGTCTTGCCCAGCTCCTTGGCGAAGAAGTCCTTCTTCGTGCCGATGAGCGCCGGGGCGTGCGTCACGTTCGGGAAGTACCCGACCCGGACCTCGGCGGCGGCGCCCTGGTTCTGGGCGGGCCCCGAGGAACTGTCGGCACGGGAACAGCCCGCGAGCCCCGCAGCGGCGGTGAGGGCGGCTAGCACCGTGGCCAGGATTCGGGGTCTGTGGTGGGTGCGCACTTCGGGGCGTCGCCTTTCACGGGACGGGGCGGTCGTTGGCCCGAGACTCGCACGGTCACCCACCCAGCCGCATAGTCATCCGCATCCCGGGAAATCTCGTGAGAATCCTTGACATCGGTGCCCGGGACGTACTCACCAGGTCAAACGTCCATTCGCGACTTACATCGGCCCGCACTGTGTAACAGAACGTGTCGATCCCGCGAATCATGGGTAGCCGGTGCGATGGGCTGCGGGGTCTCTTCGGCACAGGCACCGGGAGGGTACGACAAGTGGCGGCGAGACACCCTCGGACGCTGATCATGACCGGCGTGCTGATCGCCGGGTTCGCGCTCGGGATCGTCGCGGCGACCCTGAAGATCCAGGACGGCGGGCACTCCGCGTTCGACACCACGCTGAGCACGCTGACCGGTTCGCTCTTCCTGGTCTCGGGTGCCGTCGCCCACGTGCGCCGCCCGGAGAACCGGATCGGCGCGCTGATCGCCATGGTCGGCGTGGCGTTGTTCTGCGAGGACCTGCAGTTCTCGCGGAATCCGGTGATCTACACGGTCGGGCTGGCGCTGACCGCGGCGTCCAGCCCGATGATCGCGCATCTCGTGCTCGCCTTCCCGCGCGGCGGGCTCCGCTCGCGATGGGAGCGGCTGGTCGTCGTCGCGGCGTACGCGGCCGTGCTGGCGTCGGCCACCCTCCGGATCGTGTTCGGCAACGATCCGCGGGACCTCGCCTCCGTGGTGTCCAAGCCGGCCGTCTACGACGTCGCGGTGCGGGTGCTGGACTTCGTCGGCGCGCTCACCGGCGCCGGCGTCGTCGTCATCCTGCTCTACCGCTGGCTCACCGGGCGGCTGCCGCAGCGGCGGCTGCTCCACCCCGCGGTCGCGATCGCGCTCATCGGCGCGTTCGCCTCGGCGGTCGGCAGCGCGCTCGGCCCCCATCACCCGCTGGCCGAACCGCTGCTGGACGTCTACCGGGTCGCGTTCTGCCTGTGGCCGCTGGCTTTCCTGCTCGGTGTCCTCCGCTCGCGCGTCGGCAACGCCGAGATGATCCGGCTGCTGCTCGAACGCGACGGCACCGGGCTGGCCGCGCTGGTGCAGGACGACCAGGTGTGGAAGGACAGCCGGTCGATCGACGCGCTCAACGCGGCCGCCGGGCTGGTGCTGGACAACCAGCGGCTCGCCGCGGAACTCGAAGAACGGCTGGCCGAGGTGCAGGCGTCGCGGGCGCGCATCGTGGCCGCGGGCGACGAGGAACGCCGCCGGATCGAACGCGACCTGCACGACGGCGCCCAGCAACGGCTCGTCAGCGTCGTCCTGCTGTTGCGGATGGCCGAACGGCGGCTCGGCACCGACCTCGGGCCCGAGGTGCGCACGCTGCTCGCCGGGACGGTCGCGGAACTCCAGTCGGCGATCACCGAACTGCGGGAGCTGGCGCGGGGTATCCGGCCCGCGATCCTCACCGAGGCGGGCCTGGTCGCGGCGGTCCGCTCGCTGCTGGACCGGACCCCGGTGTCCGTCGAACTCGCGGTGAGCGAGGTCCCCCGGCTCGACGCGGCCGTCGAAGCCACCGCGTATTTCCTGACGTCCGAAGCGCTGACGAACGCGCTCAAGCACGCCAAGGCCGACCACGTGCGGGTCGAGATCGCGGTGGAGGGCGAGGGCCTGCGGGTCGAGGTCGCCGACGACGGCGTCGGCGGCGCCGACATCGACGGCGGCACCGGGCTCGCCGGGCTGCGGGACCGGGTGCGGGCGCTGGGCGGCGAGCTGTACGTGCACAGCCACGCCGACGCCGGAACCTGCGTCTCCACCACGATCCCGCTGCGCTGAAGGGGGGGGGGGGGGGAGCCCGCGCGCGGGTGAGCGACCCAGGCGGGGAGGGCCCCCACCCACCCCCCACCCACCCCCCAGCACGCGCGG
>NZ_JBHYIK010000125.1:8550-16814 GCF_042739735.1 Amycolatopsis sp. NPDC059027
GGGGGGTCTGTGTGTTATCAACCACACAGAGCTCCCCCCCCCCCCGCGCGACCCAACCTCCCCTTCAGCCCAGCCTTCGGTCTAGACGAGCATCAGGAACAGCAGGCCGTTCGGCGAGCCGAGGCCGGTGACGTCGTCGTAGCCCTTGGTGGTGTGGATGGTCAGGTTCGGGTAGTCGAACGTCCGCGCCGAGTGGAGCAGGCCGCCCGAAGCGTCGACGCTGTTGGCGAAGTCGACCCGCGCCACGGCCCCGTCCACGTGCTGCACGTCGCTGATCGCCGAGGTCCGCGCGGTCAGCTTGTAGATCACCGGGTTGATGAACCCGTGGTGGAAGTGGTCGAAGCTGTCGGCGACGGCCATGATCCCGGCGAACACCGGCGACGCGAGGCTCGTGCCGCCGATCCGGTACTGATCGTAGTGCGCGCCCTCGGGGAAGGTCTGCGTCTGGCCGACCAGGAACCCGGTGTTCGGGTCACCGATCGCGGAGATGTCCGGGACGACGCGGCCCTTCTTGTTCCCCTTCTGGTTCTTCGTCGACAGCGCGTCCGGCACCGAACCCTTCTGGTAGAAGGGCTGCTCGAACTGACGGCTCGTGCCGCCACCGGAACCGCTGGTGTACGCGCCGGGGAAGCCCGGCGTGTAGGTGCCGTTGGTCAGGCTGGACTTGCCGGTCTCCCACCCGGTTTCGAACATCCGCTTGCCGTCCTTGCCGACCGCGAGGCTGGTGCCGCCGACAGCGGTGACCCACGGCGAGGAGGCGGCGAAGTCGGCCGAAGGCGTGCCCAGCCGGGCGACCTCGTCGCCGTTGTCGCCGGAGGAGAAGTAGACGCCGATGCCCTGCAGCACGGCCTGGACCGCGATCTGGTTGAACGCCTTGATCTCGGTGGGCGGCAGGTCCTCGCCGGTGTCGCCGTAGGAGTTCGAGACGATGTCGGCCCGGTGATCCGCGACGACGTAGTTCAGCGCCTGGTCCAGCGAAAGGTCCTGGCAGTCCGCGCCACCCACGTAGAGGATGTTCGCGCCGGGGGCGAGCCCGTGCGCGGCCTCGACGTCGAGGGTTTCCTCGCCGTACCAACCCGCGGCGTCACACTGGTCCGGAGCCTCCGAGCCCGGGGTGGGCGGGAAGATCTTCTGCGAGAACTGCGAGGCCTTCAGCGGGTGCTCGGGGTCGTTGCGCTTGGCGTACTCGCTGGCATCGGCGTAGATGGTCGGCGACGCGAAGGCGTCCACGATCGCGATCGTGGTGCCCTTGCCGTCGGCGCCGAATCGCGCGGCCTGGTCGACGCCGTAGGCCGAGCGCAGCTGGGCCGGGGTGTACCCGCACGGCGCGTACGGCAGCTGCTTGCCGTTGTACGCCGGGTCGGTGGTATCGATCTTCTCGCCGTAGTAGGTGCTGCACGGCCCGGAGTTGCGGAAACCCTTGGCGGGCGGCACATCGCCCGGCTTGGCGGACTGCGTCTTCACAGTGTCCGAGCCGTCGGTGTGATCCGGCTTCAGCAGGTTCGTCGCCTGGTCGACACCGATGACACCGAGCACGTCCTTCGCCAGCGACGCGGGCACGGACAGTTCCTTGTCGGCCGCCCGCAGCGTCCGGCCCTTGACGGCGTACTTGCCGAGCTTGACCGAGAACGCCTTCTGCACCTGGTCCGCGGTGCCGGTCGCCTCGACGTACGCCCGGTTCGTCGGCACATCACCGACGCTGAACCCGCCGCCGGTGAGCCACTGCTTCACCGAGTCCACAGTGGACTGCGCGGCGGCGAAGCGGTCGCGGACCTGGTCGGGGCTCAGGAACTTCCGGTAGGACGGACTGTCCGGATCGGACACCGCCTGCGCCGCCGACTCGGCACCCGCCTGGTCGCGCTGGTTCAGGTACACGCGGAAGTTCAGCTTCGACGCCGGCGCGGTGTCGGCGACCTTGGCCTGTGGGTTCGCCCAGAACGGGTGCGACTGCGGAATGTCCTGGCGGTCCTGTGCCGACGCCGTGGCCGGCACGGTCGCGGCGAGGCCACCGGCCACCGCGAGCGACAGGAACAGGGTGAGACTTCTTCGCACAGGGTTCTCCCTCTTGAGAAACCCGGCCCCAGGGGCCGGTGAACACCCGGAGAGACTAGGCGCGGTTTCCGGTGCGAGGGAAGGCGCCTGTTGACCACAACAGAACCGTTATCTCGTCATTCTTTCCCGGACTTCGCCGAACTGCTTCGATAGTCACCGGAAATCCGATTTTTCGCCCGGAACGTCCCCGTTGGCGAATTACGCCCGATTTTCCCGCTGTCACCCGAAGCACACCGGACCGCGTCGCGCCACCTACTTCCGTCGGGTTCTCGCGCGGAGAAACCCATCTGGCGCAACCGTTTCAGCGAGTCGCGAGGCGTCGATCGACGGCGGCGGGCGCGAACTCGGTTTCCACCACCATCGCGACGGCGCCCCGCACGGCGACGCCGTCTTCGCGATCACCGATCTCCACCCGGAGGCTCCGCGTCGCACGCGGCAATGCGCGCCGGTACACGATTTCCCGGACTCCGGCGGCGAAATGCGGTTCGGCGAGATCACCCGCGATCACCAGGACGCCCGGATTGACCATGCACACCACGGTCGCCACCACCTCGCCGACCTGACGACCGGCGATCTGCGCGAGCCGGACCGCTTCCGGCTGTCCGGCCAGGACTCGTTCGCGGACACCCGAACCGGACACCGTCGGCAGGCCCAGCTCGGTCAGCTGGGCAGCCAGCGCGCCTCCGCTCGCGACGGCGGCCAGGCAGCCCAGCGACCCGCACGCGCACCGCGCGCCGGGATGGCCGGGCAGCCGGACGTGGCCGATGTCGCCCGCCCCGCCGTCGATGCCGCGGTACACCTCGCCGCCGATCACCAGCCCAGCGCCGATTCCGGTGGACACCTTGACCAGCACGAGCGACGGACAGTCCCGGTAGCGGGCGCGGTGCGCCCCGAGCGCCATCAGGTTCGCGTCGTTGTCGACGAGCACCGGCGCGGGGAACCGGGTGCCCAGGTTCTCGGCGATCGGGTAGTCGTCCCAGCCCGGCATGATCGGCGGCTGGACGACCCGTGAGCGCGCGGGGTCGACGGGTCCGGGCACCGACAACCCGATGCCGCAGACGTCCTCGGCCCGCTTGCCGCTCTCGGCGAGGAGCGCGCCAAACCACTTCGCGATGCGATCGAGTACCGCCTCCGGCCCGTCGGCGACCCGGAGCGGTCCGGCCCGGCGCGCCAGACGACGTCCCGACAGATCGGTGATCACGGCCTCGGCGTGCATCGTGTCCATACCGGCCGCGAGCACGACGGCGTGCTGATCGTCGAAGCGCAGATGCCGCGCGGGCCGCCCGCCGGTGGAGTCCTCGTGCCCGGCCTCGGCGAGCAGCCCGGCCTCCTGGAGCACTTCGAGCCTGCCCGTCAGCGTCGAGCGGGACAGCCCGCTGAACGTCTGCAACGCCTTGCGCGTGGTGGCCTGACCGGTGCGGACCAGGTGTAACAGCTCCCCAGCACTGGTCGGCGTCGAACCGCCTGTCATCGCTGTCGTCCCCCTCGAGTGTGACGCACATCGTCGCAGCCACCACTTTTGTCCATTGACAAGACATAAGTAGGAGATACGGTAGACATATCAGGGAAACATGGGGCGCGGCGGCCGCGCGAGTGCTCGAGGGTAACTGGATCGGCTCGTCGACCGTGCCCTCCCGCGAGCTGTACCCGCACCAGTGGAGCTGGGACTCCGCGTTCATCGCCTTCGGCCTGCGCCACGTCGCGCCCGAGCGCGCGCGGCGCGAGCTGGTGACCCTGTTCTCCGCGCAGTGGCGCGACGGCCGGGTGCCGCACATCCTGTTCAATCCGGACACGCCGCCGGAGGCGTACTTCCCCGGCCCTGGCTTCTGGCGGGCCGGCCGGACCTCCGGCCTGATCCAGCCACCGGTCCACGCCCGCGCGGTCTGGGCCACGCATCGGGCCGACCCCGACGGCTCGGCGGCCGAGGCGTTCCTGGGCACGCTGTACCCGAGGCTGGTGGCGTGGCACCGCTACCTGACCCGGCACCGCGACCTCGGCGGGCGCGGGCTGGTCTCGATCGTGCATCCGTGGGAGTCGGGAATGGACAACAGCCCGGCGTGGGACGCGCCGCTGTCGCGGGTCACCCCGGAGGCGGCCACGTCGTTCACCCGGCGCGACCTCGACCACGGCGAGGCCGCCGACCGGCCCAGCGACGAGGACTACGGCCGCTACGTCCGGCTGGCCGCCGAGTACCGCGACTGTGGCTACTCCGACGCTCGCTGGCCCGAGGTGTCCGACGGCTTCAGCGTCGAAGATCCGGGCGTCAACGCATTGCTGGCCGACGCCGAACTCGCGCTCGCCGAGATCGCCGACGCCCTCGCCCTGCCCTCGGCCGCCGCGGCGCACCGCGAGTCTGCGGCGCGCATCGCCAAGACGCTGGTGGACACGCTGTGGGACGACGCCGCCGGGTTCTTCTTCGCCCGCGACGTCCACGCGGATGTCCTTGGTGACAAACACACCTGCGCCGGGCTGATCCCCTTGGTACTGCCCGATCTCCCGGTGGCCCCGGCCTTGCTGGCGACGGCCGCCGGGCCGCGGTTCGCGCTCGGCCGGGTGCGCGGCGTGCCCAGCTACGACCTGACGGCCGCGGACTTCGACCCGGCACGCTACTGGCGCGGGCCGTCGTGGTTCAACGTCGGCTGGCTCGTGCACCGGGGCCTCGTCCGGCACGGCGAAGTCGCTCTGGCTCGGCGTCTCGGCGCGGACCTGGTCGCCCTCGCCGGGCAGACCGGTTTCGCCGAGTACACCGATCCTTTCACCGGTACGGGCCACGGCACGCGTTCCTTCGGCTGGACCGCGGCGCTGACGCTGGACCTCCTGTCGGGCCCGGCTCAGGAAGCCTTGGTGGCGTAGGCCGAACCGACCCAGGCCTCGTCGATCCGCAACTGCCGGTACCGCTTCGTGTCGCTCGAAGCCGCCCACGTACTCGTGACCTGAACACGCACGTAGCGCTTGGTCGCCGTGGGAAGGTCGAGGAACTGCACGCCGCGATGGCTGGGCAGCCGGCCGGTTTTCACCGCGCTCCCCCAGTTCTTGCCGTCGTCGGACACGAACACCTGATAGTCCTTGATCCGTGCCGACTGCTCGGTGGCCGAGCGGGCGTAGCCGACGGAGTCCTCGCGCTGGTTCAGGCCGACGTACTGGACCTTCTTCGCCGCGCCGAGGTCGAAGTCGAGCGACACCGGGAGAGTTTTTCCGTTGTCCCAGTAGGTCAGGTAATCGCCGTCGCCCATTGCCGACGCCGGATGCCCGTCCGCCGACGCGCTCGCCTTCTCGGTGACGGTCTTCGGGTCGTACACGCCCTCCCTGCCCGCGGTGTCCACTTTGAACACCGTGTCATAACTGTCCCAAGAGGACAGTCCGGTCAGCGTGAGGCTGCCATCGCCCTGGGTGAACGCGATCGGCGCGCCGGTTCGCAGATTCGTCACGGCGCGGACCCGGTAGCCGTTGTCACGGATCCGCAGCGTCGGCGTCGAGGGCGTGGTCAGGACGTGGATGTATTGGGTCTCCGGGGATTCCTTGCCGATCGTGATCACGCCGTGTGCGCCGTCGTTCCAGAACCCCGGCTGCATTCCGCCGTGCAGGTAACCGCCGCCCTCGGTACCGCCGAGCGAGGGCCAGATGGCGTCGAGGTAGCCCTTGGCGAAATTGTTGAACGCCTCCTGCTTGGCCGGGAACCTCCCGTTCACCATGGCGGTTTCGGCCATCAGCGATTTCACCGAGGAGCCGGAATTGCTGATCAGCCTGCCGAGCGTGAGCCGGTAGTCGACCGCCGAATCCGAGCCGCTGTACCACCAGGCGCCGGTACTCGGCAGCTTGAAACACGCCTCGGTGAGCCGTGGTTGCGCGGTGTAGATCGCCTGCGGATAGTCGTACGCCGGGCTCATCCCGGTCTTCTGCTCGTTGCTGATCGTGTCCATGATCGGCGTGTCTTCGTTGTTGTTCGAGAGCAGATAGCCCGGCCGTTGCCGGTAGATCTGGGCGTAGAGGTCGTGCTGTTCCCAGTACGCGTTGTCGTTGTCGATCCAGAAGCCGCCGAGGTCGGGGTAGTTCTTCATGACCTCGAAGAAGTTGTCGTAGCTGAACTGGCCGAACCCGTCGCGGGTGGTCAGATCGACGTTGTGGCCCTTGTACTTCGAGTACGCCGCGGAGTCGAGCCATTCGTGGCCGCCCTCGTCGTGCCACTGCGGGTCGTCGGTCATGTAGAGGATGACCTTGAGCCCCTGCGGTTTCGCGGCCTTGATCAGCTCGCCGAGGAAGTCCCGTTCAGTGGCACAGCTGCCGGGGATCGCGGACGGCCATGCCCGCGAATAGCCGAGTCTGCTGTGGAACGAAGCCAGCACGAGGTAGGAGGCGTGCAGTTTCTTCGCCTCGTCGACCCAGTACTCCGGCGTCCAGCCGCCGCCGGAGATCGCCTTTTCCCAGGCGGCGCAACTGGTGTACCCGGGCGAGGTCCGCATGCCCCAGTGCAGGAAGAGACCCGCCTGGCTGTCGCGAAGCCATTTCTGCCGGGGATTCTGCAGGTCCGCCGACGCCGGCGAGGTGAGACCGAGGATCACCAGCAGGAGGGCGAGCGCGACGGTCGTCCCGCGCCGGAGCGAATGTCTTCCTGACATACCAGGGGGTGTACTCCGGCGCCCACGGGCGGTCAAGGCGACTACCCACCCACCGGGCCATCCGGCCGGAAATATCTGATATATGACACAGAAAATCTGATCGCTCTTGACGTGGGAACTCCCGGGCGAGTAGACGTTCAATCAGGGTAAGCGCTTACGCTCACCCGGCCACCGCCCAGGCGACTCGGTCGCCCCTCGAGCCGGCCGGGATGCCGACGGACGGCGGATCGGCATCCCGGCCACCTTCTTCACCGCGTCACCGGGGCCAGCGCAGGAAAGGACTACGCATGTCCCACCCCTTTCACCCGGCGCGGCTGCCGCGGCGCACGTTCCTGGCGGGCACCCTCGGCGTCGCCGCCGCGGCCGCCGTGCCCGGTGTGGCCGCGGCTCTCCCCGGGCGGCTGCCGCCGAACGGGGCGGCGGACCTTTCACGGGCGGTCATCGACTCCACGATGAAACGGTTCACCCCCGCCACCATCGGCGGCTGGGGGTACACGCTCGGCCTCTACATGTACGGCCAGTACCTGTGTTACCGGCGAACCGGCGAGAAGAAGTATCTCGACTTCGTCATCGCGTGGTACGACAGGTTCATCAGCGACGGCGGGATCTCCAACGGGTTCACCAACCTCGACGCCATGCGGTCGTGTCAAATGCTCCCGTTGCTGTACACCGAAACCGGCGTCAAGAAGTACAAGACGGCGGCCGATCAGCTGCGCAAACGCTTCCCTGCCTACCCGCGCACGTCCGACGGCGGCATGTTCCACGCGACGAGCAAGGTCGGCCAGTTGTGGGGCGACGGCGTCTACATGGCGCAGCCGTTCCTCGCGCTGTACGGGAAGACGTTCGGCGATCCGGGATACTGCTTCGAGGAATCGGCCAAGAACCTCGTGGTGTACTTCAAGCATCTTTCCGAGCCCGGCAAGGGATTGCTGTACCACGCCTACGACGAGGACGGCTCGGAACCGTGGGCGTCCGGGCCGGGACATCACTCGCAGTTCCACTGGGCGCGGGCGATCGGCTGGTTCGGGATGGCCGCCATCGACATCCTCGAAGTGCTACCCGCCGATCATCCCCGCCGCGCCGCGCTCGTCGACATGGTGCGCTTCCTCGCGGCCGGGTACCAGCGGTACCAGGACCCGGCGACCGGGCGCTGGTACCAGATCGTCGACCGCGGCGGGGACGCGAAGAACTGGCTGGAGACGTCGGCCTCGTCGATGTACACCTTCACGATCGCCCGCGGCGTCGAGCGCGGCTACCTGCCCGCGTCGTACCAGTCCGTCGCGAACAAGGGCTACGCCGGAGTGCTGCAGAAGGTGTCGCGTGGCTCGGACGGGCTGACGAACGTGGCCGACATCTGCGAGGGCACCAACGTCGGCACCCTGGACTACTACTACGGCCGGGCCCGCAGGACCAACGACTTCCACGGCCTCGGCGCCTTCCTGATCATGAACGAACAATTCATGAAACAGCGCTCCTGAACCCGCACCGGTCTTGCGCCGCCACATGGTCCGTGGGGGGCGCCCATTTGGGGGCAGGGTGGCGCCAAAGTGGCCCCCCCCCGCTTTGGCGGGGGCGGGGGCGGGGGGTGTATAAAAA
>NZ_JBHYIK010000126.1:0-16629 GCF_042739735.1 Amycolatopsis sp. NPDC059027
AGTCGTTTTCTCTCTCTCTCATCCGATCACGCCGCATTCTCCTCAGACCCCCCCCCCCCCCCTCCTCTCTGGCGGTAGTAAAGGTCCCTCGCTCCTCTTCCGCCGCGGTCAGGACGCCGAGCAGCGCTTGCCCTCCGCGGGGAGCGTGCCGTCGACGAGGTAGTCGGTGCCCGCCTTGTCGACACAACCGACGCCTTGCAGGAACACGGTGTGCTGGGTGCCTTCGAACGTGAGCAAAGCTCCCTTGAGCGCCTTCGCCAGGTTCACCCCGGCCTGGTACGGCGTCGCCGGGTCGTTGGTCGTCGAGATGACCAGCAGCTTCGGCAGGCCCTCGACGTTCGGGAGATGCGGCTGGGAGGTGTTCGGCACCGGCCAGAACGCGCAGGCGTCGCGGGCCGAGCTGGCCGGACGGCCGTCGTCGAGGAAGGGCGCCACCTGGACGTACTTCTGCTGCGCCTGCTCGATCGTCTTCGGGTCGGTGACCCGCGGGTCGTCGACGCAGCGGATCGCGGTGAACGCGTCCTGCGTCGTCCCGTAGCGGCCGTCGGTGCCGCGTTCGTTGTAGAGGTCGGCGAGCTTTTCGAGGGTGGCGCCGCGCTGCCGCTTCAGCTCGTTGAGTCCCGAGTTCAGGGAGTCCCACAGGCTCTGCTGGTAGAGCGCCTGGATCGTGGCGGTCGTGGCGTCCTCGTAGGAGAGCTTCCGGCCGTCGCCGACCGGGACCGGGAACTCGATCAGCGGGCGCACCAGGTCCTGGTAGCCCTTCACCGCCCCGCCGGCGTCGGGCCCGAGCGCGCAGTCCTGCTGACCGGCACACCATCGGGCGAATTCCCCGAACGCCTTGCCGAATCCGGCGCCCTGCGCCACCAGCGACGCGGTCGCGTCCTGCTGAGGGTCGACGGCGCCGTCGAGGATCATCGCGCGCACGTTGCGCGGGAACTCCTCGGCGTAGGTCGTGCCGATCCGGGTGCCGTAGGAAAAGCCCAGGTACGTCAGTTTCTCGTCGCCGAGTACGGAGCGAAGGATGTCCATATCCTTCGCGACGTCTCGGCTGCCGACGTTGGCGAGCATGTCGTCGCCGTGCTGCGTCCGTTGCGCGCACTTCGTGGCGAAGTCCTTTTTCTGCTGCTCCTGCTTCGCGACTCCAGCGGGCGAACCGTCGGTCTCGATGTCGTCCGCACGGTCGGCGTCGCGCTCGGCGTCGGTGAAGCAGCGGATCTGCGGTTCACTGGCACCGATCCCCCGCGGATCGAAGCCGACCAGGTCGAAACGCTTTCCGAGCGCGGTGTTCGCGGTCTGCCCGGCGAGGCTGGCCGCAGCGGTCATCCCCGAGGCGCCGGGCCCGCCCGGGTTGACCACCAGCGAGCCGATCCGCGCGCCCTGGTCGGTCGCCTTACGGCGGAGCAGGCCGAGCGTGATCGTCGATCCGTCCGGTTTGCCGTAGTCCAGCGGCACGGTCAGCCTGGCGCACTGGACATCTTTCGTACGAAACGCGGATTTCGCTTCGGCGGAGGTCGCGTAGGGTGCGCAGTCGGCCCAGGTCACACTCTGTCCGTAGAACCGCTCCAGGCCGGCGGGCACCGGCCCGACCGGTGCGTGCGATTCGGTCGACGGCGCGGGCGGCGCGGACTTTTCGCCCGTCGAGCACGCGGCCAGCGTGACGGCGAGCAGGCCGGACGCCGCGAGCGCGGCGATTCGGCGGGTACGGGACCTGGCGCTGATGTGGGGAGGCACGGTTGGATCGTGCCATCCGGGCAGACGCGGAACTCGGACGCACCTGTCCCGCGTTGGTCGGGACGGGGTGTGCTCGGACACAGATAGACGGGAGACCAGGGGTGGCAGCACTGATCAGCCGGGTGGGCAAGCGGCTCCGCCGGATCATCCAGCGGCCGGGCAGCGTCGAGCTGACCCGGTACGAGGCACTGCTGCCCGCCGTCGAAAAGCTCGAACCCGAACTGGAGCAGCTTTCCGACGAGGAGCTGACCGAGCGCGCCGGCAAGGCGCGCGAGGCCACGGACTTCGGCGACGACCAGCTGGTCGAGGTGTGCGCGCTGGGCCGCGAGGCGGCGCGGCGCGCACTGGGCGAGCGGGCCTTCGACGTCCAGGTGCTGGGCACCATGGGCCTGCTGACCGGGCACGTCGTGCAGATGGAGACCGGTGAGGGTAAGACGCTCGCCGGTGCGCTGGCCGCCGCGGGTTACGCGCTGCGTGGCAAGCGCGTGCACGTCGTCACGGTGAACGACTACCTGGCGCGACGCGACGCGGAATGGATGGGCCCGGTGTACGCGCTGCTCGGCGTGTCCGTCGGCTGGGTCGAGCCCGCGCACTCGCGGGACGACCGCAAGGAGGCCTACGCAAAAGAGGTCACCTACGGCGCTGTCGCCGAAATCGGCTTCGACGTGCTGCGTGACCGGCTGGTCACCCGCGAGGACGACCTCGTCCAGCCCGATCCCGAGATCGCGATCGTCGACGAGGCCGACTCGGTGCTGGTCGACGAGGCACGGGTGCCGCTGGTCATGGCCGGGTCGATCGACCACACCGACGCCGACGAAGAGGTCGCGAACGTCGTCCGGCGGCTGCGGCTGGGCCTGCACTACGAGACCGACTCCGACGGCCGGAACGCGTGGCTGACCAGCGCGGGAGCGTCCGTGGTGGAGAAGTCGCTCGGCGGTATCGACCTCTACGGCGACTCCGGTTCGGAGCGGCTCGCCGCGGTGAACGTGGCACTGCACGCGCACGCGCTGCTCACCCGCGACGTCGACTACCTGGTCCGCGACGGCAAGGTGCAGCTGATCAACGCCGCCCGCGGCCGGGTCGCGGAGCTGCAGCGCTGGCCGGACGGCCTCCAGGCCGCCGTCGAGGCGAAGGAGCAGGTCACCGCCACCGACCGGGGCGAGATCCTCGACTCGATCACCGTGCAGGCGCTGCTGGCGCGCTACCCCGAGGTCGCGGGCATGACCGGTACCGCGGTCGCGGTGGCCGAGCAGCTGCGCGAGTTCTACAAGCTCGAGGTCGCGGTCATCCCGCCGAACACGCCGAACGTGCGCGAGGACCTGCCGGACCGGATCTTCGCGTCGCCGTCGCAGAAGCTGCGGGCGATCGAGGACGAGATCCGGAAGGTGCACGAGACCGGGCGGCCGATCCTGGTCGGCACCCAGGACGTCGCCGAGTCCGAGGAACTCGCGGAGAAACTGGCGAAGGTCGATCTCGAATGCGTCGTGCTGAACGCGCGCAACGACGCCGAGGAAGCCGCGATCATCGCCGAAGCGGGCAAGCGCGGCGCGGTCACGGTGTCGACGCAGATGGCCGGACGCGGCACCGACATCCGGCTGGGCGGCACCGAGGGCACGGACCGCGAGGAGGTCGTCGAGCTGGGCGGGCTGCACGTGATCGGCACCGCGCGCTACCCGTCGAGCCGTCTCGACGGCCAGCTGCGCGGGCGGTCCGGGCGGCAGGGTGACCCCGGCAGCGCGATCTTCTTCGCCAGCCTCAACGACGAACTCGTGCTCTCGAACGCGCCGGATATCCCCGAGGGCATCGGCTCGGATCCCGACACCGGCGAGATCACCGACCCGGCCGCGCTACGGCAGCTCAACCACGCCCAGCGCGTGGCCGAGGGCGTCGACCTGGAGATCCACCGCAACACCTGGCGCTACACGCGGCTGATCGAGCGGCAGCGCGGCGACCTGCTGGCGCACCGCGACAAGGTGCTGCGGACGGCGCTGGCGGCCGAGGAGCTGGAGAAGGCGCAGCCGGAGAAGTTCGGCGAGCTGAAGGAAAAGCTCGACGACGAGGCCCGGCTGGAGCAGATCTGCCGTGAGGTGCTGCTGTACCACCTCGACCAGCTGTGGTCGGATCACCTCGCGTACCTGACCGACGTGCGCGAGAGCATCCACCTGCGGGCGCTGGCGCGGGAGACTCCGCTCGACGAGTTCCACCGCGCGGCGATCCCGGAGTTCCACAAGATCATCCCGGAGGCGGTGACGCGGGCGGCGAAGACGCTGGAGGAAGCCGAGATCACCGACGACGGGATCGACCTGGCCGACGCCGGCGTGCGGCGGGCGAACACGACGTGGACCTACCTGGTGCACGACAACCCGTTCGACTCCGACTTCGAGCAGACGATCAAAAAGGTGCGCAGCATGATCCGGCGCAAGTAGCCCCGGCCTCGGCCCGGAGGTGAGCAAGGGACCTTTGCTCTCGTTTGCTGAGCAACGCTAAGCGAGCGTGAGCAAAGGTCCCTTGCTTCTCTTTCCCCGCTCTGGACAGGCGGGTGTCCTGCTCTTTCGAGCACATTCGCTCGTCCGGGCGGGGGACCGTGGGTCAGAATGTGCGCATGCCGCAACTGCGCATCGCACTGGCCCAGGTCAATCCCACCGTCGGCGACCTCGACGGCAACTCCGCGCTGACCGTCGCGTGGACCCGCAAGGCCGCCGAGGCCGGGGCCCACGTGGTCGTGTTCCCCGAGATGTCCCTGACCGGCTATCCGGTGGAGGACCTCTCGCTGCGGAAGACGTTCGCCGAGGCCTCCCGCAAGAGCCTCGAGATCCTCGCGCGGCGGCTCGACGAAGCAGGCTGCGGCGACGTGCTCACCTACGTCGGCTACCTCGACCTCGACGAGGAGGGGCCGCGGGACGCGGCCGCGGCACTGTATCGCGGCGAGGTGGTGGCCCGGCAGTTCAAGCACCACCTGCCCAACTACGGCGTTTTCGACGAGCACCGCTGGTACAAGCCGGGGACGACTCTCGACGTCGTGCGCCTGCACGGGCTCGACATCGGCATGGTCATCTGCGAGGACATCTGGCAGGAAGGCGGCCCGATCTCGGCGCTGGGCAAGGCAGGGGTCGATCTCGTCGTCGCGCCGAACGCGTCGCCGTACGAGCGGGCCAAGGACGATGTCCGGCTGCCGCTGATCGCCCGCCGTGCCGCCGAGGCCGGTGCCCCGCTGGTGTACACCAACCAGATCGGCGGCCAGGACGATCTGGTCTTCGACGGGGACTCGCTGGTCGTCGCTGCCGACGGCACCGTGCTCGCGCGGGCGCCGCAGTTCGTCGAGCACCTGCTCGTGACCGATCTGGACCTCGCCGCGGGCGGGCACGTCACGGACGGCGCCCTCGAGGGGCTGCACGTCCACCGGCGGGTGCTGAGCGAGGAACCGCTCCCCGCCTACGAGCCGTCGACCGAGTCGGTCGTGAGCGAACCGCTCTCCAACGAAGCCGAGGTGTGGTCGGCGCTGGTCGTCGGTCTGCGCGACTACGTCCACAAGAACGGGTTCTCGTCGGTCATCTTCGGGTTCTCCGGCGGGATCGACTCCGCCGTGGTCGCCGCGCTGGCCGCGGACGCTCTCGGTGGCGACAACGTTTACGGCGTCTCGATGCCGTCGAAGTACTCTTCGGGCCACTCCAAGGGCGACGCCGCCGACCTGGCCCGCCGGATCGGCGCGCATTTCCGGGTCGAGCCGATCGAAGACATGGTCCGGGTCTACGTCGACCAGCTGAAGCTCACCGGGCTCGCGGAGGAGAACGTCCAGGCGCGGGCGCGGGGCATGCTGCTCATGGCACTGTCCAATCTGGAGGGACACCTGGTGCTGGCGACGGGCAACAAGACCGAGCTGGCGGTGGGCTACTCGACGATCTACGGCGACGCGGTGGGCGCGTTCGCGCCGATCAAGGACGTGTTCAAGACCCACGTGTGGCATCTGGCTCGCTGGCGCAACGCCGAAGCGGAAAAACGCGGCGAGACACCGCCGATCCCGGAGAACTCGATCAGCAAGCCGCCGTCGGCCGAGTTGCGCCCCGACCAGCTCGACACCGATTCGCTGCCGGACTACGCGCTGCTCGACGACATTCTCGACGACTACGTCGAGGGTGACCGCGGGTACGCCGACCTGATCGAGGCCGGGTTCGAGCCGGAGACCATCGACCGCGTGGTGCGCATGGTCGACAAGGCCGAGTACAAGCGCCGCCAGTACCCGCCGGGCACGAAGATCACCTTCAAGGCGTTCGGGCGGGACCGGCGGCTGCCGATCACCAACGCCTGGCGCGAGGGCAAGGCGTAGCCCCGGGGGCGAGCGGGAGCAAGGGACCTTTGCTCCCGCTTCGTTAGCGTTGCTCAGCAAGCGTGAGCAAAGGTCCCTTGCTCCTCCTCAGCTGAGGGCGACCTGGGAGCCGTCGGTCCGGCGGAGGACGGCGACCAGGCCCGGCTTCTTGTCGTGGCGGACCAGCAGCTCCAGGTGGAGCGCGCGGGTCACGACGTCGACGGCCGCCGGGTCGGGGTGGACGCCGGTCACCAGCAGGAGCGGGATCTTCGGCAGACCGCGTGTTGTCGGATGGGGTGTGCTCCCCCAGTCGATGAGGAACGGCGCGAGCCCGTCGAGGCCGCCTGGCGAGGTGAGCCGCCAGGACAGGAGTTCGCCCTGGGCATCCCGTGACATGTCGAAGATGTCGCCGGGGTCGTAGCCGGCGGCCCGGAGATCGGCGACGGCCGCGTCGATGTCGGTGGTCCGGACGGCCCAGGTGACCAGCGCGGGCTCGGTGAGGTCGTCGATGCCGAACGGGCGTGGCCCGTCCGGCTCGGGCTGCGCGGGGTCGGGGCCGATGACCTCCAGGTAGGAGCCCGAGCCGAGGTCGGCGAGGTAGTTCGCGGTACCGCGGCCGACGTGGCTGCCGCCCGGGACGGGCTCGACACCGGTCAGTTCGGTGACGTGGGCGACGGCGGCCGCGAGGTCCGGTCCGGCGAAGACGAGATGATCCAGCACGAGGGTCATCGTGCCCCCACCGCGGCAGCGGCGTCGACGAGGCCATGCCCGTAGAAGGTGTTCCCGGCCGGCGAACGCTTGCAGACTGCGTCGGGCTTGCCGTCTCCGTTCGGGTCGTACGGGTCGGGGCACGCCAGCGGCTTGGCGGTCGCGTACAGGGCTCGTTTGACGTGTTCGGCGTTCCAGCGCGGATGTTCGCTCGCGATCAGCGCGGCCACGCCGGTCGCGTGCGGGGACGCCATCGAGGTGCCGCTCGCCGAGCGGTACAGGCCGCCGGGCCAGGTCGACCAGACCCGCACACCCGGCGCCGCGACAGTGATCCGCGACGCCGAGTAGTTGGAGAACGACGCCTTGAGAAGTTTCTCGTCGAGCGCGCCGGTGCCGACCACGCCGGGAAGTTCGTGAGGCAGGCGGATGCAGCTCGGGTCGATCGGACGCCGCGCCGGGGTGCTGTCCGCCGGGCTTTCCGTGTCGACCGACCGGGTGTCGAGGTCGATGCCCGCGTTGCCACCGGACGCCACGACCAGCACGTTGCGACGCTGCGCGTAGGCCACCGCCCGGCCGACAGCGAGTTTGATCGCCGCCTGGTCGATCTGGTTGTCGCAGTTGTAGCGCCACGGGATCGAGCGGTAGCTGTTGTTCGTGACGGCGAATCCGTGCTCCGCCGCCCACACGAAGCCGCACACCATGCTCTCGGCCGTTTCGGTGTCGTCCAGTTCGGCCAGTTTCACCGACGCGAGCCGCACACCGGGGGCGATGCCGACGACGCCGGTGCCGTTGCGCGCCGCCGCGATAGTGCCCGCCACGTGCGTGCCGTGCCCGTCCAGCGTTGGCCGCCACGCGCCCGGGCTGCGGTCGGCCCAGCCGGAGAGGCAGGACACCGAGTTCCGCGCGTCGAACGCGCCCGCGAGTTCGGGATGGGTGTCGTCCACACCGGTGTCCAGCACACCCGCGACAACCCGCCGGCTGCCGTCGGACACCTGGTGCGCGGCGTCGAGCCCGAGCGCCGGGACGTCCCACGCCGTGCCTTCGGCGGGTACCTGACCGGAGTTCGGCGAACCGGGCCCGGTGTAGCGGACGTCCTTCCGGGCGGCGAAGAACTCCACGGGGAGTTTGGCCGTCCGGGTCGCCCCGACCGCTTCGATTCCTCGCGTGCCACGGACTTTCGCCGCGAAGTCGTCCTTCGCCGTGTACGCCACCACGACGCCGACCTGCGGGTACGACGACACGACCGTGCCGCCCGCTCGCCGTACGGCGAGTTCGGCCCACCAGGTGTGCAGCCGGTCCGCGCGGGTGATCACGACGTGCGGCATCACCAAAGTGCCGGGCGGTACCGCGGACTCCTCCGGCGCCGCCGTCAACGCCGAGGGCACGTCCCCGTTCTCAGCGCCCGTGGCAGCCGCCGCCGGGACGGCGAGTCCCGTACCCAGCACAGCAGCCATCACCACGCCACCCAGCGCTCTGAGCGCACGCCTGTTCCTGCCCGCCACCGACCGACCTCCTCAATCCGGCAAAACCCCCGAACTGAACCTAGCGATCGGCCGCGCGTACGGCATCCCTCTTCGGGCGGTTCTTGTCGGGCCCCTCTCGTAGGCTGGGCGGATGACGGCCAAGGAATCCCCGCCGCAGGGCTTCGCCGTGTTCGACACCGCAATCGGCCCCTGCGGCCTCGCCTGGCACGCGGACGTCGTGCTCGGCGTCCAGTTGCCCGAGGGCAGTACCGAACGCACGCGATCCCACCTGGTCACACGTTTCCCCGACGCCGTCGAATCGGCGCCACCGGAGGCGATGAGATCGGCCATCGCCGGCATCGTCGCCCTGATGAACGGCGAGCCGAAACAGCTCGGCGACGTCGAACTCGACTGGACCGGTTTGCCAGATTTCCATTGCCGCGTCTACGAAATCACGCGCGCCATCCCGCCGGGTAAGACGCTGACCTACGGTGACATCGCGAACCGGCTCGGCATGCCCGGTTCGGCACAGGCCGTCGGGCAGGCCCTGGGGCGCAACCCGTTCCCGATCATCGTCCCGTGTCACCGGGTCCTCGCCGCAGGAGGCAAGGACGGCGGATTCTCGGCGCGGGGCGGGGTCACGACCAAGCGCCGCATGCTCGTGATCGAGGGCGCGCTGGCGGACGAGCCGACCTTGTTCTGATTCACCACCTCCCGTGCGGTGTCGCGTGTGGACGGATCACACCGACTGCGCTTCGGGCTTCCACGGTTTCATCCACGGCGACTCCGGCCAGCCTTCGGCCGCGGCCATCAGCGGGAACGCCGTCGCGCCGTCGATGTGCTCGCGCACGATGTCGGCATGACCGGCGTGACGCGCGGTCTCTTCGATCAGGTGCAGCAGGACCCAGCGCACCGACCACGCGTCGACGTCCTTCGGGAACCAGGGGACATTCTTCGGGATGGGCACCGGCTGGCCGAGATCGGCGATTCCGGCGATGACCTCTTCGGTGCGCCGGGCTACTTCGTCGTACCGGGCGAGCGCGCCTTCGAGAGTTTCGCTTTCGAGGAGACGGAATCCGTCGACGTAGTCCTGTTTGGTGGGTTCCTTCTGCGGCAACTGAAGCACGATGTCGATCCAGCCGTCCTCAGTGTCCGCGACGTGTTTGACGAGCCCGCCGACGCTGAGCGAACTGCGGCTCGGCACGGCTCTGGCCTGCTCGTCGGTGAGGCCGTATGCGGCTATCCGCAACACATGCCGCTGCTGCTCCAGGTACTTCAGCAGACCTTCACGCTCGTCGGCGACCGGGGGAACACTTCCCGCCATGGTGGACCTCTCTTCCGGGTTCGGGGGTCATGGTCGATTGCGAGCATCGTCTCACCCGGCACCGACAATTTCGGCGTCCGCGCGAACCACGCGAACGGAGGGCAGGCTGAGCACCACCGCGGCGATCAGGAGCAACAGGGCACTCGTCGCCCACAACGCCCCGCGGATCCCCGCGACGGCGGCGAGCGGTCCGGCGAGCGCCGCGCCCACCGGCGTCAGCCCGAAGCCCGCGAGGGACTGATACGCCGACACCCGGGAGAGCCGGTCCGGCCGGACTTCCCGCTGCAGCATGGTCATCAGGTGCACCCCGAAGACCTCGACCCCCACCCCGGCGGCGACCGCGGCCGCGCACACCACGGTGAGCGGCGCGGCCGCCGCCATCGCCACCAGCGGGGACACGGTGAGCACGCCGCCGATGACCGCCGCGACGAGCGGCCGCGACGAGGTGAACCGCATCAACAGCAGTCCACCCAGGACCATGCCCGCGGCGTCGCAGGCCGAGATCGCTCCCCACGCGGCCGCTCCCCCCAGCGTCTCCGCGGTGTCGACCGGGCCGAGGACCAGTTCGTAGGCACCGACGGCGAGGGTGTTGACGGCCGCGAACTGGATGATCACCGGGCCGAGCCAGCGGTGGGAGCGCAATTCGGTCCAGCCCTCGCGCAGTTCCCGGCCGAGATGTCCGCGCACGGTGAAAGTGCCCTCGACCCGCACCAGCAGCCGGAGGAGGATCGCGACGACGAAGGTCAGCGCATCGATCGCGAGCACCCAGCCGGCGCCCGTGGCCGCGACGAGTACACCACCGAGCGCGGCGCCACCGATCTGGGCGAGGGTGAGCCCGAGCCGGAACGTGGCGAACGCACGCGGCCCGTGTTCCTTGGCCACGCCACGCATCAGCAGTCCTTGCGACGCGGGCATGGCGAAAGCCGTCGCGAGGCCGTTGGCGGCGGCAGCCGCGACGATGTGCCCGAGGCGGGCCTGCCCGGTGAGCACCAGCACGGCGAGTACGCCCTGGCTCAGCGCCGACAGGGTGTTGGCACCGACGAGAACGAGGTTGCGCGGCCATCTGTCCGCGATGACACCGCCGACCAGGAAGAACACCAGTGCCGGCACGAGACCGGCCGCGGCGACCAGGCCGATGTCGGCCGGCGTGCCACCGATGCCACGAACGGCGAAGACCACCGCCACCTGCGAGGCGGCTGTCCCCAGCGACGAAGTCGTCGCGCTGGTGATGTGCAGGACGAAGGTCCGGTTCGTCCACAGAGTCACGAGATCCCCCATGTAGTTTCAAAGTATTTAGTATCAATTGCGCCTATATACTTTGCGGGTAAGCTACGGGCATGTCAACCGAGAAGGCCCCGACCGGCGCGGAACTGGCGGACGCGCTGCGGCGCATCACCCACGTCATGCGCCGCTACGCGGGTGCGCCCTATGCGCGCAAGGGCTGGCCGACCGCGCAGGTCCAGCTGCTGCTGGTGGTCGACATGCTCGGCGATCGCCCGCGAATGGGCGAGGTTCGCGAACGGCTCGGCGTGACCGGGCGGGCGATCACCTCAGCGGTGGACGCACTCGAACGTGACGGACTGCTGCGCCGCGAACCGGATCCGACCGATCGACGGGCGAGTCTGCTGGCGATCACGGAGTCCGGGCGCGAACGGCTGAAGGAGATCGAACGGATCCAGGGCGCGCACGCCAACGAGACCTTCTCCGTGCTCGACGCCGCGGAACGGCGGACGCTGCTCGAACTGCTCAGCCGACTCGAGACGCATATCGCGGCGCAGGGGTGACACGGAAGACGTACATCGCGCCCAGCACCATCTGCGCGGCGCGGACCACCAGCTGCGCGCGGGTGGCCACTCCGGCGAAATGTCCGGGACCGAGCGACCCGGTCACGAGCACGGCCAGCCACGTGAGCACGATCAGGGCCAGGCCGATGATGGCGCTTTCCCGCCAGCCGCGCGGCCACCAGAGGACGAGGCTGCACGAACCGACGACGAAGGTGACGTTCGTGAGCAGACTGACGGCGGTATTGCCGGGATAGGCGGCATCGGCGAAGACGAGAGCACCGAAGACGCTGACCGACCCCGCGGTGAGGCGGCCCGTCCAGTGCACCGGGGCCAGCCGGACCAGCGGCGGGCCGACGAGCAGGAAAGCACTCCCCGAGACGATCTGCGCGACACGGAACACCGGATGCCTGGTGAGCAATTCACCGACGGGGTCGTGGAGCGGCGAAACCCCGGTGGCGAACAGGAACTCGAGGGGCCACGCGGAATAGGCCACGACACCGAGTCCAACCAGGACAAGGGCGATCAGCCGCGCAGCACGCACCAGCACACCCTAAGCGACCCAGGCACGTGTGACACGGATTAACGGGTCCGCGACGACTTTGTGGCGCGTTCGCGCGGGGTGACGCGGCGGCTCAGCGGAGCGAGGGACCTTTGCTATCGCCGGACGGGAGCGAGGGACCTTTGCTAACGTCCGTGAGCAAGCCAACGA
The DNA here is from genome assembly GCF_042739735.1 of Amycolatopsis sp. NPDC059027. Taxonomy (NCBI): domain Bacteria; kingdom Bacillati; phylum Actinomycetota; class Actinomycetes; order Pseudonocardiales; family Pseudonocardiaceae; genus Amycolatopsis; species Amycolatopsis sp. NPDC059027. The sequence continues at coordinate 12,023 of NZ_JBHYIK010000126.1, forward strand.
TTAGCGCGCTAACGAACGTTAGTAAAGGTCCCCTGCTCCTCCTCCAGGCCTGCGGACATCAGGCCTGCGAGCATCAGGCCTGCGGGCGTACGAAGGGGAAGAGGACGGTCTGCCGGATCGAGGCGCCGGTGAGCATCATCAGCAGCCGGTCGATGCCGATGCCGAGACCACCGGTGGGCGGCATGCCATGTTCCAGGGCGAGCAGGAAGTCCTCGTCGAGCTCCATGGCCTCGACGTCGCCGCTCGCGGCGCGCAGGGACTGCGCTTCCAGGCGGCGCCGCTGTTCGATCGGGTCGGTCAGTTCGGTGTAGGCGGTGCCGACCTCGGAGCCGAACGCGATGAGATCCCAGCGCTCGGCCAGCCGCGAGTCGACGCGGTGCTGGCGGGTCAGCGGAGAGACGTCGGTCGGGTAGTCGGTGTAGAAGGTCGGCAGCACTGTCGCGCCTTCGACGAGGTGTTCGTGTGCCTTGAGCACGAGGTCGCCGTGTCCGGCGTCCTCGCCGACCGGGACTCCCGCGCGGACGCACAGCCGCCGCAGCGTCTCCACCGGCGTCCCCGCGTCGATCTCCTCGCCCAGCGCGGCGGAAACCGCCTGGTGCACCGGGATCACCGGCCAGTCGCCGGAGATGTCGTAGTCGGTGAGCTTCCCGTCCGCGTCCGGCCGCCGGACCACCTGCGCGCCGTAGGCCGCCTCCGCCGCCTGCTGCACCAGCTCACGCGTCAGCTTCCGCATGGTGCCGTAGTCCGCATACGCCTGGTACGCCTCAAGCATCGTGAATTCGGGGTTGTGCGTCGCGTCGACGCCCTCGTTGCGGAAGTTGCGGTTGAGCTCGAAGACTCGTTCCACCCCGGCCACGCACAGGCGCTTGAGGTACAACTCCGGCGCGATCCGCAGGTACATCCGCATGTCGTAGGCGTTGATGTGGGTGACGAACGGGCGCGCGTTCGCGCCGCCGTGCACGGTCTGCAGCATCGGTGTCTCGACTTCGAGGTAGTCACGGTGGTGCAGGCGTTCCCGCACCGCGCGGACCACTGTGGACCGCAGCCGGAGCATCGTCGCCGAGTCCGGGTTCACCGCGAGGTCGAGGTAGCGCTGCCGCACCCGCGTCTCCGGGTCGGTGAGGCCCTTTCGCTTGTCCGGCAAGGGATGCAGGCATTTCGCGGTGACCGTCCACTCGTCGACGAGCACGGACAGCTCGCCACGCCGGGACGTGATCACCTGGCCGCTCACGCCCACGTGGTCACCGAGGTCGATCCCGGTCCGCCAGCCGGTGAGGTCGAGCACCGACGCGTCGAGCATCAGCTGGATTTCGCCGGAGAAGTCCTTGATACGCGCGAAACACAGTCCGCCGAGGGTACGCAGCGCCAGCACGCGGCCCGCCACGCGCACGTGATGCCCGGTGTGGGTGTCCGGGGCGAGCCCGCCGAACTTCTTCACGACGTCGCCGAGCAGGTCGTCCCGCTCGAACCCGACGGGGTACGGATCGATGCCTGCCGCGCGGAGCTTGTCCAGCTTCGCGACCCGCACCCGGACCTGCTCGGGCCGCCGGGTCTCCCGGACCTTCGGCCGCGCCGCGCTTTCGTCGATCCGCTTGACCTGCGCGACGAAGTCGTCGCTGACGGTCTCCAGCCGCAACGACCGCGTCCCGCGTGTGGGCACGAACCCTTCGAGCGCACCGGCGACGATGCCGACCCTGGGCAGCCTGCGTGCCGAGGAATAGCAGAGGAACCGCGGCACCCAGTCGGGCCCGTACTTGGCGTTGGACCGGTACAGCGACTCCAGCTGGAAGAACCTCGACGCGACGCCGAGAACGCCCCGCCATGCCCGGAGAACCGGGCCCGCGCCGATCCGCTCACCCTCGGAGAACACCGCGCGGAACATCGCGAAGTTGAGCGAAATCTGTTGCACGCCAAGGTGTTGTCCCGCCGCGACGACCTCGGCGATCAGGTACTCGTTGAGGCCGTTCTCGGCGTCCCGGTCGCGTCGCATCAGATCGAGGGAAAGCCCGCGCCTCCCCCACGGCACGAACGAAAGCAAGCCCCGCAGCTCTCCTCGCGCATCGTATGCCTCGACCATGACGCTGCGGCCGTCGCTCGGATCGCCGAGCCTGCCCAGTGCCATGGAGAACCCGCGTTCGGTCTCGGCGCCACGCCATTGCTGGGCGTGGGCGAGCAACGAGGCCATCTCTTCGGCCGGGATCTCGCCATGGCGACGGACCTGCGTGGTGTAGCCGGCGCGCTCGATGCGCTTCACCGCTTGCCGGACCGAGCGGCGCTCGGGACCGGCGAGGCTGAACTCGCGGATGTCGAGCACCGCTTCGTCACCGATTTCCAGTGCCTTCAAACCGGCGTCGGTGTAGACCTTCGCGCCCTGTTCGCTCGCGCCGAGCACACCGGGCGTCCAGCCGTAGGTACGGGTTTCGTCGAGCCACACGCGGACGGCGTCGTGCCAGGACTCGGGATCGCCGATCGGGTCGGCGCTGGCCACGCTGGTACCGCCGAGGACGCGGTAGGTGACCGCGGCGCGGCCGTTCGAGGAGAAGACGACACTCTTGTCGCGGCGGGTGGCGAAATACCCGAGAGAATCGCCTTCGCCGTGCTCGGCGAGCAGCCCGCGCAGCTGGAGTTCCTCGTCATCAGTACGCAGCCGCCTGCTGCGGACACCGCGGAACAACGTGTACAGCGCGCCGGTGACGACCGCCGTCGCACCGAGGTCGAGCAGCACGTCCAGCCAGCCCGGCCCCTCGCCGACCCCGAACCGCTTGAGCTGGATGTTCTCGCCGGTCGCGTGGTTCACGACCCAGGCGAAGCGCTCCCACGTGTCGGCGAGATGACCGGGGAACGCCTCGCTCAGCGCCCACCCCAGCACGATGACGGCGGCGAACCCGCCCAGCAGCACGGACAATCCGTCCCGCCACGCGCTCGGGGCGAGCCGGGCGGGGAAGGCGGGACGCAGCCGGAGCAGGAAGACGAGCAGCCCGATCGAGACCAGGTCGGCGATGGTCAGCGCCCACAGATGCCCGGGGATGTGACGGATCTGCCTGGGGCCCAGCGTCAGCGTCTCCGGCCACCACAGCAGCGTCGCCTGCAGCGCCATGGTCATCAGCAGCCCGCCGACCTGGAACAGCGCCAGGGTGTAGAGCGCGGCGCGTTTGCGGCGGCGCAGGGCCGCGCCGAGGACGACGAGCAGCAGGACGATGACCAGGCTGGCGTTGGTGGGCACGCTGAGCGCGGAGAACAGCATGTCGATGCCGTTCATCACGCGGCCGCGCGGGCCGTTGGTGAGCAGGAGTATCACGGAGAAGACGGCGGCGAGCTGGACGACGGTGGCGATGATGCCGCCGGCTTTGGCCTTCCAGGCGGGCAGGCGGGTGCGCGCGCTCGCAGGGTTTCCCATCGTCGCCTTTCGTGACCGGACGTCCGTAATGGCCGTCTCGACTGCTTTGTTCAACGTCAGTGAACCGCGCCGGGTTGTCTCCGGGCATCATCCCGAAGTCGGACGGTGCGTGGTCCCGGGGCGGTAGCTCGGTCGTGGGAGCGCCGCCACGGGGGTGTGAAGCTGGTCGCACGGCCTTGGGGGTGCCCTCGGCGCGTGTCACGCTTTGATCGTTCAGACTCCACGACCCGGGGACCTCGCACGAGGCCTCGAGGGAAGGACGGTCGACAACGATGTCTACCCCCAGCACCGGATCCGGCGGCTCCAGCGGCGAGGTAGCCGCCCCGTACGGTACCGGCTCGGCATCGGCGCAATCCGCGCCCGTGCGCAAGATCCGCGTCCATCACCTGCGTGAGCTCAAGGAACGGGGCGAACCCTGGCCGATGCTCACCGCATACGACATGTACACCGCCGCGTTGTTCGACGAAGCCGGGATTCCCGTGCTGCTCGTCGGCGATTCCGCGGCCAACAACGTCTTCGGCTACGACACCTCGTTGCCGGTCACTGTGGACGAACTTCTTCCGCTTGTCCGGGCGGTGACCCGTTCGGTGAAGCGGGCGCTGGTCGTCGCGGATCTCCCGTTCGGCTCCTATCAGCTCTCCCCCGAGCAGGCGCTGGCCACTTCCGTGCGATTCATGAAGGAAGGCAGGGCGCACGCGGTCAAGCTCGAAGGCGGGCGCCGGTTCGCGCCGCACGTCGAGGCACTGACCTCGGCGGGCGTGCCGGTGATGGGACATATCGGGTTCACCCCGCAGAGTGAACACAACCTCGGCGGCTACCGGGTGCAAGGGCGCGGCGAAGCGGCGGACGTGCTGCTCGCCGACGCGCTGGCACTGCAGGAGGCCGGGGCGTTCGCGGTGGTGATGGAGATGGTGCCCGCGGAGGCCGCGAAGCGCGTGACGCACGAACTCAAGATCCCGACCGTCGGCATCGGCGCCGGCTCGGACTGCGACGCCCAGGTGCTCGTCTGGCAGGACATGGCCGGACTTCGGCGCGGGAAGGCACCCCGGTTCGTGAAGCGGTACGCCGACCTGGCCGGTGCGCTCTCGGGCGCGGCGGCGGCGTTCGCCGACGAGGTGCGACGGGGCGAGTTCCCCGCGCCGGAGCACGAGTTCCACTGAGAGGGGTCGGTCCGTGGGGGCCTCCTTGAGGGACTCCGGGTCCCTTAAGG
>NZ_JBHYIK010000127.1:0-10233 GCF_042739735.1 Amycolatopsis sp. NPDC059027
TGTGGGGGGGGGGTGGTTGTTATAACCCCCCCCGGGGCGGGGGGCCCCCCCGCGCGCCACCGCGCGCCCGCCCCCCGGGCGGGGCGGGGCGGGGCCCGTAAGGTGGCCTTGACGGCATGCGGATCAGCCGATGGTCGTCGTGGTGAAGACCGGGCTCGGGTTGGGGAAACAGGCCGTCGGCGCGGAGATGTCGACGATCTGGTTGACCACGGCGGTGAAGGTCAGGCCCGGGTCCTGGTAGCTCGTCCCGGCCAGCTTGGTCTCGATCTTCCCGGACGTGCCCGCCTTGAGGTGCGCGGTCACGGTCGGCAGTTCGAAGGTCGAGCCGCCCGCGATCGGGCCGGGGAAGGCGAGCGTCGCCACCCCGTTCGCCACCGTCAGCTTCGGCGGGGTCGAGCCGAGGCCCGAGCCGCCCGTGAGGTCGGCGCTGACGAAGGTCGAGTTGGCCGGGATCGGGATCTTCAGCGCGAAGTCCTTGATCTCCTTGACCTTGTAGCCGCTCACGTCACTGGGCACGGTGTTCGGCGCGGGATCGATGACGACGTCGAGCGCGCCGCCCGCCGTCACCGTGCCGGGCGCGGTGACCGTGGCGTCCTGCTTGAGGCTGACGTGCTGCGGGCCGACGACCGGCGCGTTGGCCTCGCAGTCGAAGTTGACGCTGGTCGCCGCCGAAGCCGGGGTGGCGAGACCGATGAGCGGGACGAGCGCCGCCGTGACGACGGCCGCGACACGGGGACGGGTGAGGCGCAGGGCTGTCTTCATGCTCTACCTACCTGGGGACGAAGGGGGAGAAACGAAGCCGCGCGGCGCTTAGAGAGTTACCGGCAAGTTAACAAGTCCGTCAAGGATCCACGGTTCACATGCGAGCCCGGTGACGAAAATGTGAAAAAGATTCACCGATGAGCCGATTCAGCACCCGGGATGGTCCGGACCACTGATACGGAAAGTGGTGTGCTCAGGAAGAAACCCGGGCGGGCCGCGGAACGGCCGCGGCGTAGCGGTGCAGAACGACCTCCGCGACGCGCGGATCGGGGCCCAGCGCTTCGGCCACGAACGCGGCTTCCCCGGCACCGGCCAGCGTGGCGATCCGATCGGGCAGCAGACCCGGCGCGAGGAACCACGACGCGACGACGATCCGCCGGACGCCGCGGGCGCGAAGCCGGGCGATGGCGGCCGGGATGTCCGGCTGTGCCGCGCTGGCGAACGCCTCGCTCACCGGGACGCCGAGCCGCTTTTCCCAGCGGGCGGCCAAATCCGCGACGGCGGCGTTCGCGCCGGCGTTGGACGAGCCGACTCCGCTCACCACGATCCCGGTGCCCGGAGCGGCCGGATCCGCCGCCGCGATCCGGTCCAGCGCGACGGTTTCCAGCGCCGGGTCGATGCCGAGGACGTCGGAGACCCGCACTGAGAAGTCCGGCCGGTCCGCGGTGACCTCGTCGACGAGCGCGGGAAGATCGACCCGCGCGTGGTAGGCGCTGCCCAGCAACAGGGGGACCACGACGGCTTCGCGGTGGCCCTGGTCGTACAACCGCCGCAGGACGTCCGTGACCAGTGGCTCGGAAAGGTCCAAAAAGGACTCGTAGACGTCGGTCCCTGGTGCCTGCGCGCGCACGACGTCGACGAGTTCCCGGACGGTCGCCGCCGAGCGGGGATCACGACTGCCGTGCGCGACGGCGACCAGCGGCGGCGTCACGAGAACCGCTCTCCGACCAGCCCGGCGGCAAGGGTGTCGCCGTCCTTCGGATCGATCACCAGGAACGCGCCCGTGCGCGGGATGTCGCCGTAGTCGTCGACCCCGATCTCCTCCGCCAGCCGGAGGGTGACCCGGCCGATGTCGTTGAGTTCCAAGGCCGCCGGATCGTCCACACTGGACAGCGTCTGCTCGTCGAAACGGGCGTGCAGCTCGTCGGCGAGTGCCTGCACGGTCCGGGTGCCGTGCTTGACGAGCACCCGCGCGCCGGGCTTGAGCGGCTTCGTGGACAGCCAGCACAGTGTTCCGGTGATCTCGTCGGTCACCCGGGGTGGATTCCCCGCGGCGGCGATGAGCTCACCGCGGGCGATGTCGAGGTCGTCGGCGAGCAGCAGCGTCACCGACGTGCCCGCGCCCGCTTCCGCGAGCGGTCCATCGGCGGTGTCGATGCGCTCCACCCGCGAGCGCAACCCGTGTGGGAGCACGACGATTTCGTCACCGGGGCGGACGGTGCCCGCCGCGATCTGGCCCGCGTAGCCACGGTAGTCCGGGTACTCGGGGGTGCGCGGCCGGATCACGTACTGCACCGGGAACCGGAACGGCGTGTCGTGCGGGTCCGGCGCGACCGGGACGTCTTCCAAATGCTCCAGCAGCGTCGGCCCGGCGTACCACGGCGTGTTCCCGGACTTCTCGGCGACGTTGTCGCCGACCAGCGCCGAGACCGGGATCGCGAGCACACTGCCGCGCTCGTAGCCCAGCGATCCGGCGTACCGGGCGAACTCCTCGGCGATCACGGTGAACGTGGCCTCGTCGTAGCCGACGAGGTCGATCTTGTTGACCGCCAGCACGAGCTGCGGGACCCCGAGCAGCGCGAGGACCGCCGCGTGGCGCCGGGTCTGCTCGATGACGCCCTTGCGCGCGTCGACGAGCAGCACGGCCAGCTGCGCGGTGGAGGCGCCGGTGACGGTGTTGCGGGTGTACTGCACGTGCCCCGGCGTGTCCGCGAGCACGAAACTCCGCTTGGGCGTGGCGAAGTACCGGTAGGCGACGTCGATCGTGATGCCCTGCTCGCGCTCCGAGCGCAGCCCGTCCACCAGCAGCGAAAGGTCCGGAGTGGACAGTCCCTTGTCGACACTGGCGCGGGTGACCGCGTCCAGCTGGTCGGCCAGCACCGACTTGGTGTCGTACAGCAGCCGACCGACCAAAGTAGACTTGCCGTCGTCCACGCTTCCGGCGGTGGCAAGCCTCAGCAAGCTCGACATCAGAAGTAACCCTCTCGCTTGCGGTCTTCCATGGCCGCTTCCGACATCCGGTCGTCGGCGCGGGAGGCACCGCGCTCGGTGATCCGCGACGCCTGCACCTCGGCGATCACCTCGTCCACAGTGGACGCTGTGGATTCGATCGCGCCGGTGCACGAGCCGTCGCCGACGGTGCGGTAGCGCACCATCAGCTCCTTGACCTGTTCACCCGGCCGCGGGCCGCCCCACGGTCCTTCGGCCAGCAACATGCCGTCGCGCAGGTAGACCTCGCGGCGGTGCGCGTAGTAGATCGAAGGCAGTTCGACCTTTTCGCGGGCAATGTAGTTCCAGACGTCGGCCTCGGTCCAGTTGGACAGCGGGAAGACGCGGACCTGCTCGCCGGGGCGGTGCCGCCCGTTGTAGAGGTTCCACAGCTCGGGGCGCTGCCGCCGCGGCTCCCACTGGCCGAAGGCGTTGCGCAGCGAGAAGATCCGCTCCTTCGCGCGGGCACGCTCCTCGTCGCGGCGGCCGCCGCCGAATACGGCGTCGAACTTGTTCTCGGCGATCGTGTCGAGCAACGGCGTGGTCTGCAACGGGTTCCGCATCCCGTCCGCGCGCTCCTCGAGCCGTCCGTCGTCGATCCAGTCCTGGACCTTCGCGACCACCAGCCGCAGGCCGTGCTGTTCGACCACGCGGTCGCGGAAGTCGATGACCTCGTCGAAGTTGTGCCCGGTATCCACGTGCAGCAGCGGGAACGGCACCGGGGCCGGCCAGAACGCCTTGATCGCCAGGTGCAGCAGCAGGGTCGAGTCCTTGCCGCCGGAGAACAGGATCACCGGCCGGTCGAACTCGCCGGCGACCTCACGGAAGATGTGGATGGCCTCGGATTCCAGCGCGGCCAGGTTGTCCTGGGCGGCGTCTTTGGCCGACTCCAACGTCGTCATGCTTCCCTTCCCTCAGCCGTGCAGGCCGCACTCGGTCTTGGACTGCCCGGCCCAGCGGCCGCTGCGCGGGTCCTGCCCTGGCGCGACCTTCGCGGTGCACGGTGCGCAGCCGATCGACAGGTAGCCTGCCGAGACCAGCGGGTTCTCCAGGATCCCGTGCTCACGGATGTAGCCGTTGAACTCCTCGTCGCTCCACGCCGCGATCGGGTTGACCTTCACCAGCCCGTTGCGCTCGTCCCAGGTGACGATCGGGGTGTTCGCCCGCGTCGGCGCGTCCACCCGGCGCACCCCGGTGACCCACGCGGAGTAGTTCGACAGCGTCTTGCGCAGCGGCACCACCTTGCGCAGCTGGCAGCACTGGTTCGGATCCCGGTCGTGCAGTTTCGCCCCGTACTCCGCGTCCTGCTCCGCGACGCTCTGCTCGGCCTGCGCGTTCACGATCTTCACGTCCGGGTAGACGGTCTGCACCGCGTCGCGGGTGCCGATCGTCTCCGCGAAATGGTACCCGGTCTCCAGGAACAGAACGTCCACATCGGACTTGACCTTGGTCGCCAGGTCGATCAGCACGGCGTCCTGCATGTTCGAGGCCACGATGAAGTCGTCCCCGAACGTCTCCACCGTCCAGCGCAACGCCTCGTCCGCGGTCGCCTCGGCCAGCTCCTTGGCGGCGCGTTCGGCGAGCGTGCGGTAATCGGCTGTAGCGGTCATGGCTGCGATACCTCCGGCAGTGAGAGCCCCAGGAATTTCACGGAGAAAAGCCTTCTACAAGCCGAACACAGCCACGAACCGTTCTCTTCCGGCCGCAGGTCCTCGTCCCCGCAGTACGGGCAGTAGAACGGCGCGGCGCGTTCGGCCGAGCTCACTGCAACACGCTCTCGTCGGCCCGCAGGACCCATTGCGGGAACCGCTCGCCCGGCTCGCGCCCGGCGATGTAGGCCCGGACGACCCGCTCGACGTAACCGGTCAGCTCACCGGCGGTCACCTTGTGGCCGCGCAGTTTCCGGCCGAACCCGGCGTCGAGGCCGAGGCCACCGCCCAGGTGCACCTGGAAGCCCTCGACCTGGTTGCCGTCGTCGTCGGTGACGATCTGGCCCTTGAGCCCGATGTCGGCGGTCTGCACCCGGGCGCAGGAGTTGGGGCAGCCGTTGAGATGCACGCTCACCGGGGTGTCCAGCTCGCCCTGGATGTCCGCGAGGCGGCTTTCCAGATCGGCCACCAGCTGCTGCGCGCGTGCCTTCGTCTCGACGATCGCGAGCTTGCAGAACTCCAGCCCGGTGCACGCCATCACCCCGCGCCGCCACGGCGACGGGTCGGTCTGCAGGCCCAGCTCGGCGAGTTCGGCCTGTAGCCCGGCGATTTCGGCATCGGGGACGTCCAGCACGACGAGTTTCTGTTGCGGCGTAAGGCGGACGCGCTGCGAGCCCGCGCGCTCGGCCGCCTTCGCGACCGCCAGCAGCGTGCCGCCGGACACACGACCGGCGACCGGCGCGGCGCCGACGTAGAACTTGCCGTCGACCTGCCGGTGCACCCCGACGTGGTCGATCGGGACGGCCGGGACCTCGGGCGCGGGGCCGTCGATCAGCTTGCGCTTGAGGTACTCGTCCTCCAGCACCTGGCGGAACTTCCCGGCGCCCCAGTCCTTCACCAGGAACTTGATGCGCGCCCGCGCCCGCAGCCGCCGGTAGCCGTAGTCGCGGAAGACGCTGATGACGCCTTCCCAGACGTCGGGCACCTCGTCGCGGGGTACCCAGGCGCCGAGCCGCTGCCCGATCATCGGGTTGGTGGACAGCCCGCCGCCGACCCAGACGTCGAAACCGGGGCCGTGCTCGGGATGGTTCACCCCGACGAACGCGACGTCGTGGATTTCGTGCGCGACGTCCGGCAGCCCGGAAACGGCGGTCTTGAACTTGCGCGGCAGGTTGGCGTAGCGGGGATCGCCGATGAAGCGGCGCTTGATCTCGTCGATCGCGGGGGTGCCGTCGATGATCTCGTCGGCCGCGATCCCGGCGACGGGCGAGCCGAGGATGACGCGCGGGCTGTCGCCGCACGCCTCCATCGTCGTCATGCCCGCCTTTTCCAGTTTGTCCCAGATCGTCGGGACGTCCTCGATCTGGATCCAGTGGTACTGGATATTCTGGCGATCGGTGATGTCCGCCGTGTCACGCGCGTGGGTCTGGGAGATTTCGCCGAGCACGGACAGCTGTTCGGTGCTCAGCACGCCGCCGTCGAGACGGACCCGCAGCATGAAGTAGCGGTCGTCCAGTTCCTCCGGCTCCAGCGTCGCCGTGCGGCCGCCGTCGATCCCGGGCTTGCGCTGGGTGTAGAGGCCGAACCAGCGGAACCGGCCGCGGAGATCGCCGGGGTCGATCGCGTCGAACCCGCGGTGCGCGTAGATGTTCTCGATCCGCGCGCGGACGTTGAGCGGGTTGTCGTCCTTTTTGGATCGTTCGTTCGGGTTCAGTGGCTCGCGGTACCCGAGTGCCCACTGTCCTTCGCCGCGGCGCTGCCTGGCTCGTGGGGCGCGTGCCTTGCTCGGGGTTTCACGCGTGGGCGAGGCCATGATGCGTCCTCCGTGGGCGGGGTTGTGGCACCCGGCACACCGTGGACGCGGGGAGTTCGCGCGGCGCGCCCGGCGCCGGCTGTCCAGTTCGTGGCAGTGGTGGCGGCGGGGAGTCAGTCGGCGGGCCCGCAAAGGGCACTGGCGACCCGCAGGAGGTCGACGTGGCGGCGGGCCACGAGCGGTACACCGGCGGGAGTCACCGGCTCAGGGTGCCATGTGCCCACAATGTGGTCTAGCCGTGCCCGAATAGTGGGAGCACCTTCACGACCTGCGAATGTGCTGGTAGATACCGATCCGGCCGAAAGCAGGCGGTCGCTGCGCTGCTCCTCTGGCACGTGATCTGGCCTACTTTCGGCCTCCTCGGTATGTGTGCTCCACCAGCATTTCGACGACGTCGCTGTCCGAGATGTCCGCGAAGGCGCCGGGAAGTGTGAGCCGTTCCACGGTGAGCCCGGTCAACGCGAGGTAAAGCAATAGGACGGCGTCGCGGCCGCCGGGCAGTCCGGCGCTCTCGTGGAACTCGACGCTCAGGTCGAATCCTTCGCGCACGGTGCGGGTCAACGCCTTCGCGAGATCGGGCCGCCGGGTCGCTTCGAGCCGGAGTTCCAGCAGCGCCAGGTAGACGGTGCGATCGATGGTGAGCCTGTTGACGAGCGCGTCGAGCAGTTCGCTCAGCCGATGTTTCGACGGCAGTTCCGCGCGTGGGTTCGTCATGACCTCGGCGGGCGCGGACAGGCGTTCGTGCACCCGTTCGCCCGCCGCCACCAGTAGCTGGTCCCGGTTGCGGAAGTAGTTCGACGTCGTCCCCGGCGGCACGTCCGCCTCGACGTCGACCGCCCGATAGGTGAGGCCGCGGGCGCCCACCTTCGCGAGCACGGTGACGGCGGCGTCGGTCAGCGCCGTCCGCCGTTCGGAGTTCTGCCGCACCTTTGAATCCTCCTTGCCCGATCCGAACCACTATGATTAGAGTACTACGGACATAGTGATTCGGTGAAGAGGAGATCGGGATGCAGGTCAAGGGTTTCGGTGCGGGGGTCCTGGTCGACGACGTCGCCGCGACCACGCGTTACTACCGGGAGTACTTCGGCTTCGAGGTCACCGTCGAACTCGACTGGTTCTCGAGCCTCAACGTCGGCGTGCCCGGCTACGAGATCAGCTTCATCCGGCGCGGCCACGAGTCGACGCCGGAGCCGTACCGGTGGCAGGAGCCCTCCGGGGCGATGTTCGGCTTCGTCGTCGAGGACGCGGCTGCGGAGGAGAAGCGGCTGCGCGAGGCGGGCGCCGAGATCGTCAAGCCGCTCGTGGACGAGGTGTACGGGCAGCGGCACTTCTTCGTCCGCGACCCCAACGGCGTACTGGTCGACGTGATCGAGCTGATCGCGCCCGACCCGCAGTGGCTGGCCGAGAGCGGTCTGGCCGGGTGAGGGACACTGGGGTGTGCCCCAGCTGCTGCCCGAAGCCACCACTCCGGTCGAATCCGCCCTGCCCGCGAGCGCACTGAACGGACTGGGTACTCGCCCGTTCGGGGTGTACGTCCACGTCCCGTTCTGCGCGACCCGGTGCGGCTACTGCGATTTCAACACCTACACCGCGGGCGAGCTGGGCTCCGGCTCGTCGCCGAGTTCGTGGCTGGAGGGCTTGCGGCGCGAACTCGACCTCGCGGCGCGGGTGCTGGGGACGCCGCCGCGTGCGGACACCGTGTTCGTCGGCGGTGGGACGCCGTCGTTGCTCGGTGCCGACGGCCTCGCTTCGGTCCTCGACGCCGTCCGTGGCGCCTTCGGGCTCGCGGACGGCGCCGAGGTGACCACCGAATCGAACCCGGAATCGACGTCGCCGGAGTTCTTCGCGGGCATCCGCGAGGCCGGGTACACCCGCGTCTCGCTCGGGATGCAGTCCGCCGCGCAACACGTGCTGCAGGTGCTCGACCGGGTGCACACGCCCGGCCGGCCCGTCGCGGCGGCGGGGGAGGCGCGGGCCGCCGGGTTCGAGCACGTGAACCTGGACGTCATCTACGGGACGCCGGGGGAGCGCGTCGAGGATCTCCGGGCTTCGCTGGAGGCCGTGCTCGACGCCGGGGTCGACCACGTCTCGGCGTACGCGCTGATCGTCGAGGAGGGTACCGCGCTGGCCCGCCGGGTCCGGCGCGGGGAACTGCCCGCGCCCGACGACGACACGCTCGCCGAGTACTACGAGCTGATCGACGCGACGCTCGCGACGGCGGGGCTGCGTTGGTACGAGGTGTCGAACTGGGCGTCGTCGGAGGCGGCGCGGTGCCGACACAACGTCGGCTACTGGCGCGGCGGTGACTGGTGGGGCGCGGGCCCCGGCGCGCACAGTCACGTCGGCGGGGTGCGGTGGTGGAACGTCAAGCACCCGGCGCGGTACGCGTCGCTGCTCGCGGAGGGGAACTCCCCGGCGGCCGGGCGCGAGGTGCTCACCGAAGCCGACCGGCATCTCGAACGCGTCATGCTCGAACTCCGTGTCGTGGAAGGACTTCCGCTCGACGCGCTGGACGCCGACGGGCTCGCCGAAGCCAGGGTGGCAGCGGCGGAGGGGCTGCTCGACGAGTCCGCTTTGGACAGTCGGCGCCGGGCCGTGCTGACCGATCGGGGGCGGCTGCTGGCCGACGGCGTCGTCCGCAGGCTCGCCGGCTGAGTTCGCGGTCCCGGATTAAATCCCGCGCGTTCGTTGTTGGTTCCGGGCAACGAACGAAAGAGGGAGCAGGGGCATGCCACAGGCAGTGAGGTTCGACGGGTACGGCGGGATCGACGTGCTGCGCGTGGAGGATGTGCCGCGGCCGGTGCCCGGTGCGGGGCAGGCGCTCGTCGAGGTGCGGGCGGCCGGGATCAACCCGGGCGAGGCGTACATCCGCGAGGGCGTCTTCGCCGAGCAATGGCCCGCGACGTTCCCGTCCGGGCAGGGGAGTGATCTCGCGGGGGTCGTGGCCGAACTGGGCGAGGGCGTCGACGGGGTCACCGTGGGCGACGAGGTCATCGGCTTCGTGCACTCGCGATCGAGCCAGGCCCGGTACGTCGTGGTGGAGGCGGAAAACCTGACGCCGAAGCCCGCCGGTGTGCCGTGGGAGGTCGCCGGCGCGCTGTTCGTCGCCGGGACCACCGCGTACGCGGCGGTGCGCGCGGTTTCGCCGCGCGAGGGGGAGACCGTCGTGGTTTCCGGCGCGGCGGGCGGGGTCGGTTCGATCACCGTGCAGCTGGCGAAACTGGCCGGTGCCAAGGTGATCGGTCTCGCCGGTGCGGGCAACCACGCGTGGCTCGCCCAGCACGACGTCGTTCCCGTCGCCTACGGGGAAGGCGTCGAGGAGCGGATCAAGGAGGCGTCCGGTGGCAAGGTCGACGCGTTCGTCGACACGTTCGGTTCGGGCTACGTGGACCTGGCGCTGAAGCTCGGCGTGCACACCGACCGCATCGACACGGTGATCGACTTCGCGGCGGCCGAGAAGTACGGCGTGAAGCGGGAAGGCAACATCGACGCGGCGGAGGCCGGGGTCCTCGCGGAGCTGGCGGCGTTGCTGGACAAGGGTTTGCTCGAGATCCCGATCGCGAAGACGTACCCGCTCGCCGACGTGCGCGACGCGTACCGCGAACTGGAGCGGCGGCACACGCGAGGCAAGATCGTCCTGCTGCCCTGAAACTCATGGGCGTTCCGGGCGCCCTGACGATCCAACTGGGTTCAAACGCCCCAATGTGGCGGGGGGGGGGGGGGGGGGGAGGCAGCACCCCGACGGGCGCCAGACGCACAACCAACAAAGATGTTGAAAACGAGAGAAACCGCCCGCCAACG
>NZ_JBHYIK010000127.1:10243-15865 GCF_042739735.1 Amycolatopsis sp. NPDC059027
CCTCCGGCACCTCCCCTCCCCTACCCTCACCCCACCAGCGCGCCGCTCGGGCCCTCACCAACAACCCCCCCAACCCACACGCCACATTGGGGCGCATGACGCTCACGAGTTCTTGTTCGCCAGCGCTTTCAGCCCGGCGAGGAACATGTCCAGCGCGAACTCGAATCGCTCGCCCGCTGTGTCGGCGTTGAAGAACTCCCCGATCCGCAAGGTGTTCGGGAACATCGCCGGCGGCAGTGACTGCAAGTACGCCTCCATCTGCTCGCTGCGCTCGGCCATGTCCTTCTGGTCGAAATCGCCCCACGTCCAGCTGCTCGCCTCATAGGCGTACGCCTTGGCGTAGAGCGACAACGAGTCCGCGGCGTAGGTCGCCTGCTTGAGGTCGAGGCCGCCCGCGCGCAGCAGTGCGAGCATGGTTTCCCCGTGCCGCAGCATGTTCGGGCTGACCGGGATCGCGATGCTCCACGCGACCCGCGCGATCCCCGGGTACGCCGTCATCGCGCGGACCTGGTGCCCGAGCAGCTCCTTGACCTGCTCGGCCCAGCGTGCCGGATCCGGTTCCGGCAGCGGCAGGTCGCTCAGGACGCTGTCGAGCATCAGCTCGTCGAGTTCCTCCTTGTTCGCGACATGCGCGTACAGCGAGGCCGGCCCGGTTTCCAGAGCCTGGGCCACGCGGCGCATCGTCACCGCGGAGATGCCCTCGGCCGCCAGGATGTCCAGCGCCGTCTTGACGATCAGCTCCTGGGAAAGCGCGGGTTTGGCGGCACGTCGCCGCGGCCGGTTGCGCCACGGCGGGGGTGGAACGGTCACTCGGTCACCTCCAAGGGGTCGCGAACACTGTACTTGACACGAACGTCGTTCGTGATTAGAACTGTGTTCGGAAAACGAACGGCGTTCGTGAAGGAGCTGACCATGACCGATCTGCAGCAAGCCGTGTCCGAGGAAGCCGCCGTGCACGAGGTGCTCGCCCGCCTCGTCGACGCCTGGAACGCGGGTGACGCGGCGGCGTACGCCGCGTTGTTCACCGAGGACGCGGACTACGTGACCTTCTTCGGGATGAACATGCCCGGTCGCGCGATGATCGAAAGCGCGCACCGCGCGCTGTTCGACGGACTGTTGAAGGGGTCGAGACTCACCGGCGCGCCGGGCACGGCCAAGGTGCGGTTCATTCGCCCCGACGTCGCGATCGCCGTCGCGGGCGGTGGTTCCTCAGTGTCCGGCGGGGCGCGGACCGACCCGGGCCGCGAATCGACCGTGACCACCGTCCTGGTGCGACAGGACAACGGCTGGCACATCGCCTCGTTCCAGAACACCCGAGTCTCCGATCCCGCGGCGCAGGCGGGATGAAGCCGCTGGCCGAGGTGTCCGGGGTGGTCGCCGCCCCGGCGCCGGAGGTGTTCGCGCGACTCGAACGACGCCTGCGCGGCGGCGGGTATCCGATGCGCTTCGAAGTCGATCCGGAGCGCCGGACGCTCGCCGCGCAGGGTGGCTGGTGGTACCGCGGCGAATACGCGGTCGAAGATCATCCCGCGGGCACGCTGGTCCGTCATCGGGTGCTGAACATCGCGGAGCGGGGCGCGTGGGCCGTGCCGCTGGCCAACCGGTTCTTCGTCGGGTTCCGTCGCCGGGTGCGGGATGGCTTCCTGGAATTGCTGGGCGAACTCGGCGGCAAAAACGGAGTGGCCGGATCCGGGAGCGAGCGCGTACGGTGAGAACTCGGGGATAAGGTTAGCCTTATCATTGAGACGTCCGGGTGAATTGTCCGGTGGAGGAGGGCGTATGGCCGAGGCACCAGCAAGGGGCGGACGCCCGGCGGCGCGGCTCGAGGTGCTGCGCACCGAACGGCTGACCCCGCACATGATCCGCATCGTCGCGGGCGGCGAGGGACTGCGGGATTTCGAGCCCAACGCGTTCACCGACGCCTACGTCAAGGTCGTCTTCAAGGTGCCGGGGGTGACCTACCCGGAACCGTTCGACATCCGGACGGTCCGTGCCGAACTGCCGCGCGAGCACTGGCCGCGGATGCGTTCCTACACGGTGCGCGCCTACGACGCGCAGGCCGGGGAACTCGTCTTCGACTTCGTGCACCACGGTGACGAGGGCATCGCCGGGCCGTGGGCCGCACGGGCGAAGCCCGGCGACGAGCTGCTGATCTCCGGGCCCGGCGGGGCGTACGCGCCGGGCCCCGAGGCGGACTGGCACCTGCTCGCGGGCGACGAGAGCGCCCTGCCCGCCATCGCGGCGTCGCTGGAGGCGTTGCCCGCAGGGGCACCCGCGCACGCGGTGATCCTGGTCGAGGACGCCGCCGAGGAACAGCCGCTCGTCACCAAAGCCGACGCGCAGATCACCTGGCTGCACCGGAAGTCCGGGGGCGACGTCGCCGCCGCGGTCCGCGCCTTGCCGTGGCGGGACGGGCTCGTCCAGGCCTTCGTGCACGGCGAGGCCGGGTTCGTCCGGGAGCTGCGGCGGTATCTGCTCGACGAGCGGGGTGTCCGACGCGACCTGTTGTCGATCTCCGGGTACTGGCGGATCGGCAAGAACGACGAAGCCTGGCGCGAGGAAAAAGCGGCCGAGCGTGCGCGGGAGCAAAACGCGTAACCTCACGCCATGACGGGTGAACTGAAGGTGGACGTCGATCCGGCCGAAGTCGGTTTCGACGCGGCGCGGCTGAAGCGGATCGACCGGCATTTCGCCCGGTATGTCGACAAGGGCCTGCTGCCCGGATTCCTGGCCGTGGTGAGCAGGCATGGCCGCGTCGCCCATCTTTCCGCGTACGGCAGGCGGGACGTCGAAACGGACGCGCCGGTCGAGACGGACACCGTGTGGCGCATCTTCTCGATGACGAAGCCGGTCACTTCGGTCGCCGCGATGATGCTCGTCGAAGAGGGCCTGATCGACCTCACCGACCCGATTTCGCGGTGGCTCCCGGAGTTCGCCGAGCCACGCGTCTACGTCAAGGGGTCGGCGCTGCGCCCGGCGACCGATCCGGCGACCGAGCCGATCCGGCTGTGGCATCTGCTCACGCACACCGCCGGGCTCACTTACGGCTTCCTGCACTCGCATCCGGTCGACGCGATCTACCGTGAGGCCGGGTTCGAATGGGGCATGCCCGCCGGTGCGGACCTCGCCGAATGCGTCCGGCGGTGGGCCGCGCTGCCGCTCGTCTTCCAGCCGGGCAGCGAATGGAACTACTCGGTGGCCACCGACGTGCTGGGCCGGCTCGTCGAGGTCGTCTCCGGCAAACCGCTCGACGAGTTCTTCGCCGAGCGGATCTTCGGCCCGCTCGGCATGACCGACACCGGTTTCTTCACCGAGGACGCCGATCGTGTCGCGACGATCTACACCCCGCACCCGGGCACCGGGCAGATCGTCCCCGCCCCCGCGTTCGACGGCTGGGCCCGGTCCCGGCCGGCCTGCCTGTCCGGCGGTGGCGGCCTGGTGTCGACCGCGGGCGACTACCGCCGGTTCACCCAGATGCTCGTGCGCCGCGGCGCACTCGACGGCGTCCGGTTGCTGGGCCCGCGCACCGTCGACCTGATGGCGAGCAACCACCTGCCGGGACGGGCGGATCTGGAGGAGTTCGGGCGGCCGGTGTTCGCCGAGTCGCCCTTGCACGGTCACGGTTTCGGCCTCGGGTTCTCCGTGCTCGAAGACCCGGTGAAGGCGAAGACGCTCTCCAGCGCGGGGGAAATCGCCTGGGGCGGCGCCGCGTCGACCGCGTTCTGGGTGGACCACGACGAGGACCTGACCGTCGAGTTCTACACCCAGTTGCTTCCCTCCAGCACGTACGCGATTCGTCCCCAGTTGCGCCAGTTGGTGTATCAGGCGCTGGTGGACTAGACCACGATCGCCGCGTCGGGCAGTCTTTCCCCACGGGGAAAGGGGAGGGCATGCGGCGGATCGGCATTGTCGGGGCGGGACAGGCCGGGCTGGTACTCGGGCTCGGCCTGCGACGGCATGGATACGACGTCACCATCGTCACGGAGCGGTCCGCCGAAGCCGTGCGCGGTGGCAGGCTGATTTCCAACCAGTGCCTGTTCCATCCGGCGCTGACCCGGGAACGGGAACTCGGCATCAACTTCTGGGACGCGTACGCGCCCGAAATCGACGGTGTGTCCGTCACGGTGGCGGGCGAGCCGGGCGCGGACGAACCCAGGATCGCCTGGCGCGCGCCATTCGACCATCCGGCGCAGTCGGTGGATCAGCGGGTCAAGGTGTCGGAGTGGATGACCGGGTTCGCCCGGCTGGGCGGGGAGATCCGGCAGCGCCGGGTGAGCCCGGAGGATCTCGACGACTATGCCAGGGAATTCGACCTCGTCCTCGTGGCCGCCGGGCGTGGTCCGCAGTTCGACGCCCTGTTCCCGCGTAACGCGATACTTTCGCCGTACTCCGAGCCGCAGCGCTCGATCGGCATCCTGTACGTCAAGCCCGCCGGGGACGAGCCGTTGCCCGCGATCACTTCCGGCCTCAGCGTCAACCTCTCCGACGGGGGCGAATTCTTCGGTCTGCCGGTGTGGTCGGTCGATGGGCCCGTCTACGGCGCGGGGTTTTTCGGCTTTCCCGGTGGTCCGCTCGACTGCTGGGACGATGTCGCCGACACCGAGCAGCATTTCGAGATCGCCCGGAACCTGCTGCGTACCTCCTTCCCTTGGCTCGCGGGCTTGCTCGAGAACACGCGGCCGAGTGGTCCGCTGGACGCGCTGCGCGGACGCGTCCAGCCGGTGGTGCGGCAGCCGGTCGGGACGTTGCCCTCGGGGGCGAAGGTGCTCGCGATGGGCGACACCGCCGTCACGAACGATCCGGTGGCAGGACAGGGCGCCAACATGGCCGCGCACGCGGCGCGGTCGTACGAGGAGGCGATCCTCGAGCACGGGGACCGGCCCTTCGACGAGGAGTTCATGCGCCGGGCGTTCGCGCGGTATTGGGACCGGGCGCGCTATTCGACCCGGTTCACCAACGACCTGCTGGAGCCGGGCCCGCCGCCGGACCACCTCCTCGAAACACTTGAAGCCGGGCAGGAGTTTCCCGAGGTCGCCCACCGGTTCGCCCAGCTCTTCGTGAATCCCGCCGACTACTTGGGCTGGCTCACCGACCCCACCGCGGCGCGGGCCTATCTCGCCGACGTCGAAGCCCGCACCGCCTCCTGATCACGCGAGATCTCCCTCCAGACACACGAGTTCTCCGCCTGATCACGCGAGTTCGCCGTTCACGCACGCGAGTCCGGCTCCTGCTCCATCGTCCGCAGGGCGGCCTGCGAGGCCTCGGCGAGGCTGGCGAGCCCGCCCGCGGTGGCGACGATATTGAGCGACGTCGCGTTGCTGCCGAATTCGAACTGCGCCTCGTCGCCCACGACCTCATACCTGATCGAGCAGTTGTCCTCGATCCTCGCCCAGGTGTCCACGGCGATTCCCCGGTGAGTGAACACGGTCTGCCTCCTTGTCAGCGGGAATGTCGGGCCTGGGGGGCGCCGGGGGGTGCCGGGCCCCCCCCCGCCCCCCGACCCCGGGGGGACCCCCCCCGCTCGCCGGGCGGCACCAGCGGCGGGACGGCCGTCGCGGTGGCCACGGGCATGGTCCCGGTCGCCCACGGCAACGACATGGCGGGTTCGATCCGGATCCCCGC
>NZ_JBHYIK010000128.1:0-15544 GCF_042739735.1 Amycolatopsis sp. NPDC059027
GGGCCGGAAATGCCGTTAAGGCCACCTTGCGGGCGTCTGACGCCCGTAAGGTGGCCTTAACGGCACGTGAGTCCAGTGTGGACAGAGGACTCAGGCGGTGGCCTTGCGGATGAGGTCCGCGGCCTTTTCCGCGACCGCGATGGTCGGGGCGTTGGTGTTGCCGCGCGGGATCACCGGCATCACCGAGGCGTCGGCGACACGCAGGCCGCCGACGCCGCCGACACGCAGCTCGGTGTCGACCACCGAGCCGATCGCGCAGGTGCCCACCGGGTGGTAGATCGAGTGCGTGAAGCGGCGGATGTAGTCGGTCAGGTCCGCGTCCGAGTCGGAGGCGGGCGGCCGGTACGGGGCCGAGGCGTAGTCCCGCAGCGCGTTCTGGCGGGAGATGTCGAGCCCGATCCGCAGCGCGGCGACAGCGTCCGCGAGATCCTCCGGCTCGGCGAAGAAGTTGTGCTGGATACGCGGTTTCGTCGTCGGGTCGTCGGAGGCGATGGTCACCGCGCCGCGGCTGCGCGGCGTGAGCATCGACGGGCCGAAGGTCAGCGCGTGCGCCGTCGGCATGGCGAGCCCGCTGTCGATGAACATCACCGGCGCGGACAGGTACTCGACGTCCGGGGCGGGCAGCTCCGGCTTGGTGCGAACGAAACCGCCGGTTTCGGGGCCGTTGCAGGTCAGCGGTCCGCGACCCTCGGCCATGAACTGCTCGAAGTTCTCCGGCGCGCCGGCGGCGAGCATGCTCACCGGGTGCTCGTGCGGGAACACCAGCGGGATCAGCGCGTGGTCCTGGAGGTTCTGGCCGACCAGCGGCTGGTCGACGACCACCGGCACGCCCAGCGGGCCGAGCAGCGCGGCGGGCCCGATGCCCGAGTGCATCAGCAGCTGCGGCGAGTTGTAGGCACCGGCCGCGAGGATGACTTCGCGTTCGGCGCGGATCGTGATCTCCTCGTCGAGCCGCTGCCCGGTCACGCCGACGGCCCATTCGTTCTCGATCAGCACCCGGTGCACCGCGAAGTTGGTCTCGACCGTGAGGTTCGGCCTGCCCAGCGCCGGGTGCAGGAACGCGGTGGCGGTGCTCGCGCGGCGCCCGTCCTTCTGGGTCAGCTGGAAGTAGCCGAAGCCGTCCTGCGAAGCGCCGTTGAAGTCGTCGTTCGCCGCGAAGCCCGCTTCCACAGCGGCGTCGACGAACGCGGTGGACATCGGGTTGCGCGAACGGTTCTCCGACACCGTGAGCGGGCCGCCGGTGCCGTGGAACTCGGATTCGCCGCGTTCGTTGTCCTCGGAGCGCTTGAAATAGGGGAGCAGGTCGTCGAACGTCCAGCCCGGCTGGTCCCAGCCGTCGTAGTCGAGCCGGTTGCCGCGGATGTAGATCTGGGTGTTGATCGAGCTCGTCCCGCCCAGCACGCGGCCACGCGGCAGGTAGATCCGGCGGCGGTCGAGGAACGGCTCGTCGTGGGTGTCGTAGTCCCAGTCCAGGTTGGTGCGGAACAGCTTCGAGAACGCCGCCGGCACGTGGATGTTCGGTGAGGTGTCGGCCGGCCCCGCCTCGATGAGGCAGACCTTCACTTCCGGGTCTTCGCTCAGCCTGGCGGCAAGCGCGCAGCCCGCCGAGCCCGCCCCGACGATCACGTAGTCGTACATCTGCTCCTCCTCGAATGCGCTTTCCTCAGCAGAATAGGAGCGGCGGGCAATTCTCTCCCACTCCTGTGTTGCACAGTCTGCGCACGATGCAAGACGAATTCGGGCATCGCGGCACATAGCGTGTGCTGCATCGAGGGATTCACCTGTCGTACTGGGGAGTGATCATGACACAGACGCCGGAACGGATACGGCCACTACCGCCACCGGAGAAGCCCGCGCGAAGGCGATGGTTCCGGCCGGGAATGATCCTGCTCGGCCTCCTGATCGCGGCATTCATGATCCTGTATCTACCGCGTTATCTGACCTTGGATCCCGCGCAGTCCCTGATTCCGGTCAACGAGGGTTTCCGCCTGCACTATCCGTTGCTGATCGCGCACATCGCGACCGGCACGATCGCGCTCGTGACCGTCTGCCTGCAGGTGTCCTCGTGGCTGCGGCGGCGCCACCCCCGCGTGCACCGGCTCAGCGGGCGGCTGTACGTCTTCGCGGGCATCGGGCCGTCCGCGGTGCTTTCCCTGGCCGTCATGCCGTTCGGCATCCTGACCGGGCTCAGCGCGGTCGGCTCGTCGCTGTGGGCGGTGCTGACGCTCGGCGTGACCACCGCGGGCTACCTCGCGGCACGGCAGCGGCGCTGGGCCCGGCACCGCATGTTCATGCTCTACAGTTTCGGCCTCGCGACGAGCATCCTCACCGGACGGGCATTGTTCACCGGCGCCTGGTACGCCGTGGCACCGATTTTCCCCGATTCCGAAACGACCGTGCTGGCCATCGCCCAGTTCGCCGGTTTCTGGCTGAACTGGATCGTCAATATCGTGGTGGTCGCCTGGTGGCTCCGCCGTTCCGGCAGAAAGGCGGGGCTGCCCGGCTGAATCGCACCCAGTACCACCACCAGGCGCCGCCGGAGGAATGTTCTCCGGCGGCGCTTGGCGGCGGAAAAAAGAAAACGGTCACCCCCCAACCGTGTTCAGGAGAAACCCGATGAGGAAATTCCGGAAAACCGCCATCGCCGCCGTCGTGCTCGGCGCGACCGGGCTGCTCGCCGCACCGGCGCAGGCCGGTTCCGCGACCCAGCACCGCGATCCGCTCGCCACCTGCCGCGCCCAGTTCGACGCGGTCAATCGCGCCTACAACGCCGCCTTCGACGCCCGTGACGCCGACCGGTTCGCCGAGTTCTTCCTCGAGGACGCCACGAAGGTCGACCCCGACGGCACGGTGCAGTACGGCAAGCAGGCGATCAGGGAGCTGTTCCGCGGCCTGTTCGCGATGCACTTCACCTCGTCGTTCCCGATCGCCAAGGAGGTCGTCGACTGCGGCACCGCGTTCGTCCTCACGAACGCGACCCTGACCTTCCCCGAGGACAAGTTCCAGGAGAAGTTCATCAGCTCGCAGACCTATACCAGGGACCAGTGGGGCCGCTGGCGCGTGCTGGTGACCATCAGCGCCGGGCTCGTCCACACCGACCTTCCCTGACGCCGCAAGAGAAAGGGGCTCCCACACCGCGTGGGAGCCCCTTTCTCCGCGTGAAGAGGTCAGGCGACCTCGGCCGCCGCCGTCTCGGTTTCCGGCGCCGCCGACGGTTCGGGCGACGGCTCCGGTGCGCCGACCCGCCGGAGCAGGGACGCCGCGAGCACCGCGAGCACGACACCGATCCCGGCGCACACCAGCGCGACCGTGGTGAGGCCGCTGGTGAACGCGGCCCGCGCGGCGGTGAGCACGGCGCTCCCGCCGTCGGTGACCGCCGAAAGCGCGCCCGCGAGGGTGTCCTTGGCCGCATCAGGGGCGCTCTGCGGCAACGTGTCCGCGATCTCGCCGCGGTAGACGGCGGTGCCGACCGCGCCGAGGATGCCGACGCCCAGCGCCACGCCCAGCTCGCTGCTCGTCTCGGACATCGAGGCCGCCGAACCGGCCTTCTCCTCCGGTGCCGCGCCGATGATCAGCTCGGTGCCGAGCGAGGCCATCGGCCCGAACCCGAAGAACACCAGCGTCATCCCGATGACCAGGGTGGCCAGGCCCGATTCGCTGGTCACCTGGGTCAGCACCAGCGCGCCGATCGTGAGGATCACCGCGCCCGCACAGACGATGTAGCCGGGACGAATCCGCTGGGCCAGCGAAGGCGCGTACATCGCGCTCACGACGGTGGCGAGCGCGGACGGTACCGCCCAGAGCCCGGCCTGCAACGGCGAAAGGTTCTCCACCATCTGCAGGAACTGGTTGGCGAACAGCCCCACCCCGCCCATCACGGCCGGGCCGAGCAGCAGCGCGCCGAGCGCGCCGGAGAACGCGGGGAACCGGAACAGGCCGACGTCGACGTGCGGGTTCGCGAGTTTCCGTTGCCGCAGCACGAAAACCACCCCGACGACGAGACCGGCGCCGACGATCGCGAGCGGGAGCACGCCGGCGCCGTCGTGCGCGATCTCCTTGATGCCGTAGATGATCGGCAGGATCGTGGCCAGCGAAAGCGCCACACTGACCAGGTCGAGCTTGCCGCCGTTGGGGTCGCGGTACTCGGGCAGCAGCCGTGGCGCGGCCACCACCAGCACGATCATCACCGGGACGCCCAGCAGGAACACCGAACCCCACCAGAACCACTGCAGCAGCACCCCGCCGACCACCGGGCCGAGCGCGGTGCCCGCCATGAAGCAGCTCATCCACACGCCGATGGCCTTGCCGCGTTCGCCCTCGTTGGTGAACATCGTGCTGATCAAGGCCAAAGTGGACGGTGCCAGCGTCGCACCCGCGATGCCGAGCAACGCCCTGGCGATGATCAGCGTCTCCGCCGATGGAGCGAAGGCGGCGAGCACCGAGGCGACGCCGAACGCGGTGGCGCCGATCATCAGCAGCCTGCGCCTGCCTATCCGGTCGCCGAGCGTGCCCATGGTGACCAGGAACCCCGCGGTCATGAAGGCGTAGATGTCCATGATCCACAGGGTCTGGGTGCTGCTGGGGTGCAGATCCTCGCTCAGTTTCGGCAGCGCGAGGTAGAGCACGCCGAGGTCGATCGCGAGCAGCAGGGTCGGCAGTGCCAGTACCGCCAGACCCAGCCATTCGCGCCGGCCTGCGGTCGCGGCGTCCGGACTCATCACGGTTCCTTTCTGTCGGAGCGTTTTCTAGCTGTTCCGGCGGTGCTGCGCGGTGAGCCGCTCCAGCTGGGGAACGATCTCGTTGGGGCTGGGCACCCCGGCCTGGTCGATGCGCAGGCGCTCGGCGGCACGCGCGTAGGACGGGTCGGAGAGCACTTTGGACAGATCGGCGCGGAGCTTTTCCGGCGTCAGCTGGTCGGAGTCGCCGACGTAGATGCCCGCGCCGCGCTCCTCCAGCATGTTCGCCTGGGAAACCGGCGCCCACCACTTCTCGTGCCAGTAGGTGCCGGGCACGATGAGCTGCGGTACCCCGTACTCGATCGCCGTGCCGAACGTGCCGGTGCCGCCGTGGTGCACGATCGCCGAGCAGGTCGCCAGCAGCGGGCCGAGCGGCACGAACTCGACCGGGCGGACGTTGTCCGGCAGCCGCGTCAGCGAGGCGAGCTGCTTGGCGCTGAAGGTCGCGACCACCTCGACGTCGAGATCCGACACGGCTTCCAGCAGATCGGCGGTGGAGGCCTCGATTCCGTGCGATTCGCGGTGGGAGAAACCGAGGGTGAGGCAGACCCGTTTGCGTGTCAGCGGTTCGTTGACCCAGCCGGGCACGATCGCCGGGCCGTTGAAGACCACCTGCCGCACCGGCACGTAGTGCACACCCGTGCCCCGCGGGTGGAACAGCGACTGCGGCGCGGGATCGATGGTCCACTGGCCGAGCGCGATCTCGTCGTCGTAGGAATGGCCGTGGCGCTCGAGTTTCGGGCCGAGCCAGGTCTTCATCGGATCGGTGAGGCCCTCCGCGTCCCGCTTCTCGACGAACTTGGCGTGCACCTGGGCCATCGCGTCCACGCCCCACAGCAGGCGGGCGTGCGCGGCACCGGTGACGCGCGCCGCGATCGGGCCGGCGAACGCGAGGGTGTTCCAGATGATCAGGTCCGGTTTCCAGGCCTTGGCGTAGTCGATGAGCCCCTCGAACATTCCTTCCGGGGTGAGCATCGGGAAGAAGTCCTCGGCGAGATGGACGAACTCGCCGGGCGGGTCCTCCCAGCCGTAGTTGGACTGGTGCGGCTTGACCCGGTTGTGCGGGTCGGCGTCCGACGCGGTCTTCTGCGGGGGTTCGGCCTCGGCCAGGTCCTCCTTGAGATTCGGCATCAGTTCGCCGATCGGCGCGGCGGCCAGCCCGATCGCGGCGACGTCCTCGGCGAGATCGGGCGGGACGGCGACGCGCACGTCGTGCCCGGCCGTGCGCATTGCCCATGCCAGCGGCGTCAGGATGTAGACCTGCGACTTGTTGAGGCAGGTGACGAACAGGACGCGCATGACAGTCCTCCCATGGATGCTTCTGGTGCATCTGTCAGGGTTTCAGCCCATTCGCGCGACCCGCATCTCGCTGCCTGCTCAGTCGAGGTAGGACCGTAGAAGAGTGGCGATTTCCTTCGGCTTGGCGAGCGCGGCACAGTGGCACGCCGCGATCTCGTCCGGGGTGATGTCCAGGCGTTCCTTGACCAGGCGCCGGAAGAAGTCCGGTGGGAAGAACCGGTCTTCGGTGCACAGCACGAACTTCGTCGGGATGTCCGGCCACTGCTCCAGCGGCCACGGTTCGTCCATCGCCGCCTCGGACTGCCTGCGTTCCTTGCTCATCGCCTGTTCGGCGAGTTTGCGGGGAACCCCGTTGTAGAAGCTGACGAACGGGTCCCCGTTGCCGGTGAGGCCGCCATCGCGCTCGGCCGCCTCCTGCGAGGCCGGGCCGTAGCCGGTGTTGCCCCACCAGTCGTTCGTCGTCTCACCGGGAGCCGGGATCATGCCGGCGAGCAGCACCAGCACCTTGGCGGAAAGCCGCTCCGCCACCAGCGGTGCGACGATGCCGCCGAACGAATGCCCGACCACCACGATGTCCTCGCGGTCTCCGGCAGCGGTCACAACGGCCTCGGTGTACTCGGCCAGACCCGCCGAGTCGTCTTCGATGGGCAGGTCGGGTGCCACCGTGTCGTGCCCGTCCCTGCGCAGTTCCGCTTCGAGCAGATGCCAGGCCCAGCCGACATCACCGGCGCCGTGGATCAACACAAATGTGGTCATCTTCTCTGCTTTTCCTTCAGTCGGTTACTCAACGTGACCGACCCACCATAGCGCGGCTTTGGTGAAGTTCGTCCCGAAAACATCCTTTCCCGCACCGGCTCCGCATTTTCGAAGATGTCCGCCCGCGGGCGGCGAGCACACCCTTCTGGAGTGACGGTTCCCTTTCTCGACCTGCGCGCGCCCTATCTCGAACTACGCGAGGAAATCGACGAGGCGGTGGGGAGGGTGTTGCGGTCCGGCTGGTATCTGCTCGGGCCGGAGGTGGAGGCGTTCGAAGCCGAGTTCGCCGCCTACTGCGGCGCGGCGCAGTGCGTCACGGTCGGCAGTGGGGGTGACGCGCTCGCGCTGATCCTGCGGGCTCTCGGCATCGGGGCCGGGGACGAGGTGATCGTGCCCGCGCACACGTTCATCGCCACCTGGCTGGCCGTTTCGGACACCGGCGCCACGCCGGTGCCGGTCGAGCCGGACCCGG
Source organism: Amycolatopsis sp. NPDC059027 (assembly GCF_042739735.1). Classification (NCBI taxonomy): domain Bacteria; kingdom Bacillati; phylum Actinomycetota; class Actinomycetes; order Pseudonocardiales; family Pseudonocardiaceae; genus Amycolatopsis; species Amycolatopsis sp. NPDC059027. The sequence continues at coordinate 7,264 of NZ_JBHYIK010000128.1, forward strand.
CGACGTTCACCATGGACCCCGCGCGGATCGAAGCCGCCATCACTCCGCGCACGCAGGCGATCCTGCCTGTGCACCTGTACGGCCATCCCGCCGACCTCGACGCCGTGCGGGCCATCGCGGATCGGCACGGGCTGGCGGTCGTCGAAGACGCGGCACAGTCGCCGGGCGCCGTCCACAATGGACGTCGTATCGGCGCGGCACCGTCCACTGTGGCCTTCAGTTTCTATCCGGGTAAGAATCTCGGCGCATTGGGCGACAGCGGCGCGGTGGTCACCTCGGACCGGCAGCTCGCCGACAAGGTCCGTCTGCTGCGCAACTACGGCTCGCGGGTCAAGTACCAGCACGAGGTGCTCGGGACCAACTCCCGCACCGACGAACTCCAGGCCGCGGTGCTGCGGGTCAAGCTGTCCAGGCTCGACGAGTGGAACGCGCGGCGGGCCCGGGTCGCGGATCGTTATCTGGCCGGGCTCAAGGGCTTGGACCTGGAATTGCCGGGTGTCGCGGAATGGGCCGAGCACGCGTGGCATCTGTTCGTCGTGCGCGCGACGGACCGGGACGTGCTCGCCGCGCGGCTGGGGGAGGCCGGGGTCGGCACGCTCGTCCACTATCCGGTCGCGGTGCACGCCTCGCCCGCCTACCAGCCGCTCGGCCTGGGGCCGTTCCCGCTTTCCGAGCGGCTGGCCGACGAGGTGCTGAGCCTGCCGATCGGCCCGCATCTCACCGACGACCAGGTCGGCGCCGTGATCTCAGCTGTGCGGGACGCTGTATGAGAGCGTGTACCGGACCACTCCGTCGTCGGTGGTGGTGACCTTGCCGGAGCCGGTGGCGCCGACCAGCTCGCCGGTTCCGGTGCCGGGGACGATGTTCCAGTCGACCTCGATCGGCCCGGCCGGGCCCCGGGTGCCGGACCCCTCGGTCATGAAGGTGCCCTGTTTCCCGCCGAGGCTGCCGACGACCCGCGCCATCACTCGGAACGGGCCGACGCCGCTTGGATCGATGCGCTGGATGTAGACGTGATAGCCGGTTCCGTTCATCTCGCCGGTGTAATGGAATTCGGTGATGGTGTACAGCAGCTTGATTCCGCCGGGATCTTCGGGGCCCAGTTCGTTGTCGGTGTAGCTGATCGTTTCGATGGTGCCCTCGGCGTAGCGCGATTCCACGGAATCACTCCATTCCTTCGCGAGACGGTGAGAAGAACCCATCGCCCTGACGGCCGAGCGGAGTCAGGTCCAGGTAATTGAACGTGCCGTTGAGCAGGTCCGTGCCGCGGGCATAGGTCGAATAGGTGTGGTAGACGCGTCCTGTGCGCTGGAGGAACACGCTCAGCCCGTGCCAGTCGCGCTGTTCTCCCAGCATCCAGCCCAGGCCGGCCTCTTCGAGTTCTTCGGCGGTGCGGTAGTTGTACTCGACGGGCACGACGTCGGCGTCCAGTGTCACGTGGAAGTCGTAGTTGAAGTCGCTGCCCTCGCTGGAATACCAGGGGAAGGCCCAGCCCATGCGTTGGTGCACAGGGGTGATCTCGGCCAGGGGTGCACGCGACACCGCGGCGAAGGTCGTCTCACGATCATGAAGATGGGCGAGGTGGCCGACATTGTCGGACAACATCGTGCAGCCGGGACACAGATGGTGCGATCCGGGCTGCAGCATGAAGTGATAGACGATGAGCTGCCTGCGCCCCTCGAACATGTCGACGAGCGAGAGTTTTCCGTCCGGCCCGTCGAAAACGTAGTCCTTCTCGATCTCGACCATCGGCAGGGCGCGGCGCTCGGCGTTCACCCGATCCCGTTCGCGGCTCAGTTCCTTTTCGCTCTCGAGAAGTTTCTTACGAGCTGCCGTGAACTCTTCCCGGGACACGACTTTGGGGAAATCCATCTCTCTCCTCGTGTAGTACTCAGACGCCACTGCGCGTCCGCTCCACTGGTTCGGTCTTGGCACGCCGGTGGGGAGCGAGCAGCGTGACCGTGACGGCGATACCGATGAGCGCGAAAAGGACCACGACGCCGAAGCCCGCTCGCAGCCCCTCGGTGATGGCCACCTTGGGCTCCGCCGCGATCGCGAAGGACGTGCTGACCGAGGTGACGATCGCGACGCCGATCGCGCCGCCGATCTGGAAGGCGGCGGTGTTGATCCCGGAGGCGAGCCCCGATTCCTCCGGCGCCACCGAGCTGAGCGCGGCGATCGACGACGCCACGAAGCAGGCACCCAGGCCGGGCCCGAAGACCACCAGTGCGAAGAACAGGTCCAGCCAGTAGTCGCCGTTCGCGGAGATCGTCGTCAGCAGCAGGCAGCCGGTGCCGATCAGGAGCAGCCCGGCGATGGCGACCGTCCGGACGCCGAACCGCGCCACCATGGACTGGCCGAGTGCCGAGCCGCCGATGTTGACCACCGTCATGGGCAGGAAACCGAGGCCGAACGCGACGGCCGAGTAGCCGAGCACCTGCTGGCCGTACAGGGAAGTGCCGAGCGCCATGCCGAACGCCGACGCGCCGAGCAGCGCCATCACGAGGTTGCCGCCGACCAGGCCGCGGGAGCGGAAGATCCGCAACGGCACGAGCGGCGCGGCCGAGCGCCGTTCGACGAGGACGAAGATCCCGGTCAGGACGACGGCACCGGCGAGCATGCCGATCGTCAGCGGATCCGCCCAGCCTCGCCGGGGTGCCTCGGCGATGGCGAAGACGGCCGCGACGAGCGCCACGGTGATCGTCAGCGCGCCGACCGGGTCGAAACTCCGCGCACCCGCCGCCGGCCTGCTTTCCCGCAGTACCACCGGACTCAACGTCAGCAGGACGGCGGCCACCGGGATGTTGATGTAGAAGATCCACGGCCAGCCGAGGAACTCGGTGATCGGGCCGCCGATCAGCAGCGCGGCGGTCGCGCCGAAGCCCATCGTGCCCGACCAGAACGCGAGCGCCTTGTTGCGCTCGGCGGGCTCGGTGAAGGTCGTCATCAGGATCGACAACGCGCTCGGCGCCATCAGCGCCGCGGACATGCCCTGCACCACGCGAGCGGCGAGCAGGACGCCGGGACCCCAGGCCAGCCCGCACAGCAGGGAACTCACCAGGAACAGGAACGTGCCGATCATGAACACCCGGCGCGCGCCGAGCAGGTCCGCCGTGCGGCCGCCGAGCAGCAGCAGGCCGCCGAAGCTCAGCAGGTACCCGCTGAGCACCCATTGCATGCCGTCGCTGGAAAGCGCGAGATCGGTCTTCATCGACGGCAGCGCCAGGGTCACGATCTGGGAGTCCAGCGTGATGAACAGGCTGGCGACGCACAACACCGCGAGGGCTTTCCAGCGACGGGGATCGGGCCCGGTTTCGGACATCGGAGCGGCCTCCGTTCGATCGAGCGGCGAATCAGGTCTGGGGCGGGTGCGCGAGCGGGCCCAGCATGGTGCTCACCACGCCACCGCCGGCGAATACAGGTCCCACCACTGTGCGAGGTCCAGGGCCCGCTCCAGCGCGGAGCGCGACGCGTAGGTGGCCTGGGGTGCCTGCTCGTACACGCAGTTCTTCAACCAGTCGTAGCTGAGCAGGTCGAACACCGGGTGGGCGGGCGTGGCCAGCAGCTCGCGGGCGGCCGTCCGCAACGCGGCGGCATAGCGCGGGTCCTGTGTGGACGGATACGGCGCCTTCGCGCGCCGCAGCACCGACTGCGGGAGCAGATCCGCGGTCGCGGCGCGCAGCAGGCTCTTTTCCTTGCCGTCGAAGGTCTTCAGAGACCACGGCGCGTTGTACACGTACTCGACGAGCCGGTGGTCGCAGAACGGCACCCGGACCTCGAGGCCGGTGGCCATGCTGGTGCGGTCCTTGCGGTCCAGCAGCACGCGCACCCAGCGGGTCAGGTGCAGATGGCTGATCTTGCGCTGCCGCCACTCGAATTCGCTTTCCCCGTCGAGCCGGTCGATCCCGGCCACCGCGCTCGCGTAGTTGTCGCCGAGATAGCGGTCGAGATCGAGGATCTTCCGCGCGGCCGGGGTGAGGATCTGCGTGTCGTCGCCGAAGTACTCGCCCCAGCGCACCAGCCAGGGGAACATGTCCGCCCGCTGCACCACCGGATCGGAGAACCACAGGTATCCGCCGAACACCTCGTCCGCCGATTCCCCGGAGAGTGCGACGGTGGAATGCCGCCGGATCTCGCGGAACAACAGGTAGAGCGAGGTGTCGATGTCCCCGTTTCCGGCGGGCATGTCCCTGGCGCGCAGGACCGCGGCCCGGATGCCCGGATCGCCGTGCGCGGCGGCGTCGACCACGATGTCCTGATGGTCCGAGCCGACCCACTGGGCCACTTCGTGTGCGAAGGGAGTGTCGGCGTCGGGCCGGATCACGTCCGCGACGAAGTCGTCGGTACGTCCCTCGAAGTCCACCGAGAAACTGCGGACGGTCTCACCCGTCGCGGCGAGTTGCCTGGCCGCGATCGCGGTCATCGCGGACGAATCGAGGCCACCGGAAAGCAGCGCGCACCGGGGCACGTCGGAGATGAGCTGGCGGCGCACGATGTCTTCGAGCAGTTCCCGGACCCGCGCGACCGTACTGTCCCGGTCGTCGGTGTGCTCCTGGGTGCGCAGGCTCCAGTAGGTGTGCTCGCGGATCCCGGCGGGGCCGACCGTGACCACGGTGCCCGGCTTCACCTCCCGCATTCCGCGCCAGAAGGCGTCGCCGGGGGTTTTGACGAACGCGAACAGCTCGCGGATGCCGTCGGTGTCCACGACGCGTTCGGCGAGCGGGTTCGCCAGGATCGCCTTGGGCTCGGAGCCGAACAGCACGCCGTCCGGGGTGGGGTAGTAGTAGAGCGGCTTGACGCCCATCCGGTCGCGGATCAGGACGAGCTTGCGCTCGGCCGCGTCCCAGACGGCGAAGGCGTACATCCCGTTGAGCCGTTCCGCGCACGCCTCGCCCCATTCGAGATAGGCGCGCAGTACGACCTCGGTGTCGGATCTCGTGGTGAACCGGTGGCCACGCGCGCGCAGCTCCTCGCGGAGTTCGACGAAGTTGTAGGCCTCGCCCGAGTACACCATCACGATCTTGCCGCGCGGCGGCTCCGCGCTGATCGGCTGCTGCCCGCCGGGCAGGTCGATGATCGCCAGCCGGCGGTGGCCGAGGGCGGCGTGCTCATCGGCCCAGGTGCCCCGCTCGTCCGGACCACGCTCGGCCATCGAATCGGTCATCGCGTCGAGGACGGCCTGCTCCCGGCGCAGATCTCGGTCGAACGAAACCCAGCCGGCGATTCCGCACATGACGGTGCCTCCCCTCGTCGACGGCGGGTCCGGCCCGGGGACGGGCCGGCACCGTGTCCACCGTGGCGGCCTGGTGCGGAGATGGCATCTCCCGGCGTGCGGTTTTCGGTGCGGACCGTTACTTGAGGACGCCCACGAACAGGCCGCGTCCCTGCGGGCCGCCCTCGACGTATTCGACCGCGAAACCTGCCTGCTCGAAAGCGGATTCGTGCTCTCGCTGAGTGAACAGCGACACGAGGATGCTCTCGGTGAAGTGGCGGAGGCCTTCGAGCGGGCTCGCGACCGTGAAATGGATGTGGACGCGGCTCTTGTCGCCTTCCCGCGAGGAATGTGAAACGCGCGAAATGGTCCTGCCACCGGTTTCGACGATGTCGCCGGTGACATAGCCTTCGAGGAAGGTCGACGGGAACCACCACGGTTCGACGACCACCACGCCGCCGGGTTCGAGGTGCGCGGCGAACCGTTCCAGCGCGGTGGCGAGCTCCGCGGGCGTGTCGAGATGTCCGACCGAGCTGAACATGCAGGTGATCGCGTCGAAGCGGGTGCCGAGGTCGAAGGTGCGCATGTCGCCCTGGGTAAGGGAAAGCTCCGGTGACCGGGCCCGGCCGACGGCGATCATGTCCGCGGAGAGTTCGACTCCCGCGACCCGCGCGAAGTGCTCACGGAAACTGCGCAGGTGCTCGCCGGTGCCGCAGGCGACGTCGAGCAGGCTCGCCGCGCCCGGCTTGTGCTGCCGGATCAGTGCGCTGACCTCGGCCGCCTCCGCCCGGTAATCCCGCCCGCGTCCGCGGTAGACGGGATCCCAGACCTCGGCGACATCGATGTCGTACATCTCCACACTCCCGTTCCGCGGTGATCGTCCGTACCCCAGATTACCGGCGGGTGGATGAATTTCCTCTCTTTTGCTGCCTTTGTCCGAATCTGTGGCACGTCACGAGAAATGCCGGACCGGAGCGCTGGTAAGGGCAGTTATGGAGAAGTTGAGTTCTCCGGAACTGACTACCGTGGTGCGCGGTTGGCAAGCAGGGAGGCCGAAAAGATGCTGCAAATCCGTCTGGTTCAGCAAGGTGCCTGGGACATGCCGGTCGACTCGATGCCGTTGGCCGTCGGCTATCTCAAGGCGGTGATCGACGCCGATCGCAGCCTGGACGGTGAGGCCGTCGCGGAGATCTGCAACTTCCGTGGTGGGCAGAAATTGCAGGAGATGGCGATGGCACTGTTCGGCGGTGAGATTCCCGACGTGCTCGCGTTCTCCGTGCTCGGCTGGAACTACCGCAGCTTCGGGGCGCTCGCCGAGACCTTCAAGCAGATCAACCCGCGCGGGCTCGTCGTGTTCGGCGGGACCCACGTGGCGTACCAGTCCGAGCGGGTCTTCCGGGAGATGCCGTGGATCGACGTGGTCGTCAACGGCGAGGGTGAGCACTGCTTCCACGAGCTGACGCACTATCTGCTCGAACACCGCGGTGAGGACTTCGACCCGGTGGACATCAAAGGGGTGTCGTACCGCCGTCCGGACGGGACACTCCACAGCGCGCCCGACCGGGATCGCATCAACGATCTCGACGTCATCCCGTCGCCGTTCCTCACCGGGGCGATCCCGATGGCCGACGGCGCCGGCAACTTCCGGTACGACGTCGCGCTGATGGAGACCAACCGCGGCTGCCCGTACAAGTGCTCGTTCTGCTACTGGGGCGGCGCCGTCGGGCAGAAGATGCGGTCGTTCTCCACCGAGCGCCTCGCCGAGGAGGTCGACCTCTTCGGCTTCCACAAGGCACCGTCCCTTGTGCTCTGCGACTCGAACTTCGGCCTGCTCGAAGCGGACGAGGAGTTCGTCGAGCTGGTCATCAAGACGCGCGAGAAGTACGGCTACCCCGAGGCGCTGATCACCAGCTGGGCCAAGAACAAGTCGGCACGGTTCTTCAACATCGTGCGCAGGCTGAAGGAACACGGCCTGCAGAGCTTGTTCACGCTCGCGCTGCAGACGCTCGACGACGCCGCGCTGACCAACATGCTCCGCAAGAACATGAAGGTCAACCAGTGGGAAAGCCTGGTCGACTGGCTGGCGGAGGAAGGCCTCGAATGCTACGGCGAGCTGATCTGGGGCGCGCCGGGCGAGACGCCGGAGTCGTTCTTCGCGGGGTATGACAGGCTCGCGAAGAAGGTCTCGCGCATCGCGGTGTACCCGATGCTGCTGCTGCCCAACACGTCCTATGTGGAGCAACGCGAGGTGCACGGCTTCGTCACCATCCGCGGCGAGGACGACGACTTCGAGTACGTGCTGGCGAACCGGACTTCGACCCTCGCGGAGAACCTGGAGATGCAGCGGTTCGTCTTCTGGGCGCGGGTGCTCGGCGAGCAGCAGTTCCTGCGGCACGTGTGGCAGCCGCTGTCCGACCTCGCGGGAGTGACCCAGTCGCAGGCGATTCGCAGTGTCAAGGAATACTTCGAACGGTCGTCGGACCCGGCCGCGGTCGCCTTCCTGAGCAAGATCCCGGTACTCGCCGAGTCGCCCGCGATCGCCGAGGCGCTGCGGTCCCTGCACAGCCAGCCCGAACTCCAGGACCTGGTGCGCGAGTGGTGGCAGGAGGTCGCGGTGCCGCTGTTCCCGGCTCAGTGGCGGAAGTTCGCCTCCGCGCTGTACGACTTCGAGTCGTGGTCGAGGCAGGTCTACGTGATCCCCGGCGGGGATCTCCCGAAGGGCTGGTACCTCTCGGAGCGGGACGGCGCCGAGTGGTACCAGAGCGACCTGGTCTCCCTGCCCTACGACATGCCCGCCGCGCTGGAGAACTGGGAGACGACGCTCGCCGACGGCCCGGCCGAGGCGGAGACGAGTTTCGTCTTCGACGCCAGGCCGGGGTACTACCACAACCTGGACAACTACGAGATCGCCGCGCAGCACCTCGCGACGCCCCGCAAGACGGACGCGATCGACCTCCTCAAACGCGCAAGCTGAGCCAGACGCGGCGTCGCCGTCTTGTCGCGAACGCTCCGTTCGGGGGATTTCTGTGGGGGGGCGGGTGGGTGGGAGAGGAGGGGGGTAGGGGGGCC